>CAJXLZ010000064.1 GCA_913056505.1 uncultured Desulfurellaceae bacterium | reverse complement strand
TGCCCAAATCGGAGAATACAATTGTCTCAGATGCTGTGGAAACCCTATCTAATCTTGGATTCAATAAAAGTGCATCTCTAAAGTTGGTCAATGAAATATATGCTCAAGATCCATCTATTTCGTTAGAAATGCTTATAAAAGAATCCTTAAAACGTTCTATGAAAAAAAATGGCAGTTGATATCTATTCTGTTAGCGAAGTAAATAGAAATATACAAGAAATTTTAGAATCAAATTTTTATGATATTTGGATTGAAGGCGAAGTATCAAATTTAAAATACCATTCATCGGGACATATATATTTTTCTTTAACTGATGATAAATCAAGTATAAGGGCTGTAGTATATAAAAGCAGAGCACATAAACTAAAAATCAAGCTGACAAATGGGGCAAAGATTGTTGTGTTTGGCTCAATTAATGTATATCTGCAGGGAGGCAGTTATCAGATATCTGTAGAATATGTAAGGGAATCCGGCGTAGGTAGAAAATTTTATGATTTAGAAAAACTCAAAAAAGAGTTTAAAGAGAAGGGATACTTTGAACAGAAACGCCCCATACCTGAATACCCAAGAAAGATTATTGTTTTAACAAGTATAACAGGTGCTGCCCTAAGGGATATAATTAAGATTACAAAAAGGCGCGCAGCGGGAATTATTATGTATTTATATCCCGTAATCGTGCAGGGTGAGCAGGCTAAAAAATCCATACTAAATGCTTTGAGCGCAATAAATGATTCTAATATTGATGCAGATGTATTAATACTGGCAAGAGGCGGGGGCTCAATGGAGGATTTATGGATTTTTAATGACCCCGATATTGCCCTTGCTTTATACCATTCAAAATACCCCTCTATCAGCGCTATAGGGCATGAAATAGATTTTACACTGTGTGATTTTGTTGCTGATAAACGTGCTGAAACACCCTCTGCAGCTGCTGAACTTTTGACGCATAAAACAGCAGAGCTATATGATAAATTGCAGACATTAAAGAAGGCAATAGACAATAATATTCATAGGGTAGTATTGAACAAGAAAAGAGAGCTTGAATATATTTCTTACCATACAAATTATAATAAATTAAGGGCGTTATTAGAGAATCTTTATCTTTTTACAGATTCACTTACAGATAAAGTAATTTCTTCAATGAATAATATAATATATATGAATAAAGCTCATCTACAGTCGCTCGTTGAAACTATAAATAATAATAGCCCTATACATAAATTATCACTCTATAGACAAAAATGTGATTTTTATAAAAGCAAAATAGTTTCCGATATGCTTAATATTATACATAATAAAAAAAATACCGTTAATTTTCTTACAAATGCTTTAAGATTGCTAAATCCTGAGAATATATTAAAGAAGGGTTACACAATTACAACCGATAAGAACGGCAATACCGTAAAATCAGTAAATCAGCTAAATATTAATGATGATATAACAACAATGTTTAAAGATGGCAAGGTATCGTCTACCATTAACAAAATTTATCAATCAAAACGCCCTCTCTAAGAGAACCGTTTGTCGTAATTAAATAATCCTTTTGAAAAAAGCTAAGTATTCCAAGCACTACATTGGCTCCGACAGTGATAACATCCTCTCTTCCTTTTTCTAAAATTTTAAAGTGCTCAAGTCTATCACCCGACTTTAGCGATATAAGCTTATTCAATATATTTTTGATTCTGTCCTTTTTTAGAAGATACCCTTCAGTTTTTTTGTAGGAATATGTTTCCATACCCATATCTATGGCAGCCAGGCTTGTAACCGTTCCTGCATTGCCGATAATAACTTCAGGTTTTAGAAAGTTTTTTTCATGAAGTTTTTCGCGTAGTTTTTCAATAAAATAATCTGCCGCTGCATTTAAGTCTTGCATTGACGGTGGATCGGCCTTTATAAATTGTTCAAACAATTTAACAGCGCCGAGCGGTATACTGAATGAACTTTTTAAGTCTATACCATGAGAGAACATAAATTCAGTACTACCGCCTCCAAGGTCAAATGCCACCCATATTTTATTGTGAATTATTGGACCCAAATTGTGAACTATGCCAAGATGGGTTAACGATGCTTCTTTATGAGCATCTATAACATCTATATCAAAACCTGCATCGTGTAAATTTTTTAAAAACCAATCTCTATTTTCCGCCTCTCTTACGGCGCTTGTTGCAACAATAAATGTTTTATCTACAATATGATTGTTTATTATTTTACTGTAATCATTTAATATTAATTTTGTACGTTCAAGAGCCTCACTGTTTATTTTGTTGTTTAATCCGAAGCCTTCTCCGATTCGAGCTATTCTGCTTTCTTGGTACAAAATTTGAAAAGAGCAGTTTACCTTTTTTTCCGCTATTAAAAGTCTTATTGTGTTTGTACCCATATCTATTGATGCCAGTCTCATCTAATAAAAAGCCCCTTCAATAAACTACAGAAAAAGATCAAATATACTTATGTCCACCCCTGGTATATTTTATTCATTATTTAATATTTTCACCTTTTCAATTATATTTCTTGCAGCATCTTCAAATGATTTTGATACAGGAGAATCAGGATTTACAGCAACAATAGGTTTGCCCGTATCGCCTCCTTCTCTTACCTCAACATCAATCGGTATTTCTCCCAAAAATGGTAGTGAATATTCAACAGAGAATTTCTTTCCACCGCCGTGTGAAAATATATCTGTTTTTGCTCCACACTTCGGGCATATAAAATAGCTCATATTTTCTATAACACCGAGCACAGGAATATTTAGTTTTTTGAAAAAATCGTTGGCTTTCATAGCGTCGCTTAGGGCAACATTCTGCGGTGTGATAACAATAATGCCGCCTGATACCTTTGTTTTTTGAGCCAAAGTTATTTGCGCATCGCCTGTTCCGGGCGGTAGGTCAACCACAAGAAAATCCAAATCTCCCCACGTTACATCATTTAAAAATTGCTCGATAGCCTTGTTAATCAAAGCCCCTCTCCATATTACAGCAGCATCCTTAGGTATCATATTGCCTATGGATATAATCTTTATATTATACTTTTCTATGGGCAGTATTTTTTCCTTATGATCTGGGTCTAATTTCACAGGCATACCCTCTATCCCCATCATTGTAGGTATGTTTGGCCCGTAAATATCTGCATCCAATAATCCCACCTTAAAGTTGAGCTTAGATAGAGCAATGGCGAGGTTAACACTGACCGTGGACTTTCCTACTCCACCCTTGCCGCTTGTTGTGGCGATCACATATCTTATGTTGGATACCTTTTCTTTTACTTCTTCTACGCGCTTTATTTCAAGTTCGACATTTTCAATACCATTTACAGTTTTTGCAGCTATCGGTATACTTTTTTTCAGCATATCCACAACAGCCTGATTCTGTTCTGCTGTTTCTATTTTTATTATGGCTTTTGTGCCATCTATAATAATATCTTTTATAATACCTTCTTTAACAACACTACTGGTTTTTCCGGGATAAAATACTTTCTTCAACTCATTTAATATTTTTTCTTTCATCACATTAACTCCTTAATTTATGTGCCTATATTCCAGCTTGATAGATAATGTTCCTGTTCCGCTGTTAATTCATCAATAGTAACACCGAGTGTCTGTAGTTTTAGCATTGCAATCTGCTCATCTATACTTTTAGGAACTTTATAAACCTGTTTTTCCAATTTTTCATGATTTTTTACAATATATTCTGCAGACAGTGCCTGATTGGCAAAACTCATATCCATCACCGAAGAGGGATGTCCCTCTGCTGCGGATAGATTAACCAATCGTCCCTCCGATAAAAGATATATTCTTTTGCCATTGGGCATTTTATACTCCTTTACAAAATCCCTGATGTCTTTTGTAGATACCGCCATTTCGCGTAGTTGTTCAACATTTATCTCTATATCAAAATGGCCTGAATTTGCTACGATAGCGCCATCTTTCATAACCTCAAAATGTTCCTTTCTCAAAACATGTGTATCACCTGTAACCGTGCAGAAAAAATCACCTATTTTTGCAGCTTCAATCATAGGCATAACCCTAAATCCGTCCATAACGGCTTCCAGTGCCATTAATGGGTTGGTTTCTGTCACAATAACATTTGCACCCATTCCTTTGGCGCGCGATGCTAAACCTTTGCCGCACCATCCATATCCCGCAACGACAAATATCGATCCTGCTATGAGTCTGTTTGTTGCACGTATAATGCCATCTAAGGTGGACTGGCCTGTTCCATATCTATTGTCAAACATATGCTTTGTATTGGCATCATTAACTGCAATAACAGGAAATAGCAAAACCCCATCTCTCTCCATACTTTTTAGCCTGATAACGCCTGTTGTAGTTTCTTCTGTTGAACCTAATATAGAATCTGCCATATATTGTCTTTCACTATGTATAGTAGAAACTAAATCTGCGCCGTCATCCATTGTAATTTGAGGCTCAGCATCAAGCACAGCATTTAAGTGAGCATAATATGTGTCTCTATCCTCGCCGTTAATGGCAAATACAGGGATACCGTAATATTTTACCAATGCTGCGGCAACATCATCCTGAGTAGATAAAGGGTTGGATGCACAAAGATAAACATCTGCGCCGCCCTTTTTTAATGTTACTGCAAGATTAGCCGTTTCTGTGGTTACATGCAAACACGCACCGATTGTTTTGCCTTTTAGGGGTTTTTCCTTTTCAAATCTATCCTGTATGGAATTTAACACATCCATATTCATAAATGCCCAATCTATTCTCTTCTGACCGTTTTCTGCCAAACTTATGTCCGCTATGTCAAAATTCATATTTACACCCCTGCTTTAGTTTTTAAAATTTCCGCTTTATCCGTTTTTTCCCATGTAAACCCGGCCTCTTCTCTACCGAAATGACCGTAAGCAGCTGTTCTTTCATATATCGGATTTAGCAGATCCAGCTCTTTTATCATGCCTGCCGGCGTTAAATCAAAAGAGTCTTTAACTAAATTTTTTATATCCTCTTTGGGCAGCTTGGATGTGCCGTATGTATTCAGCATAATGCTGACCGGATCTGCAACGCCTATGGCGTATGCCAGTTGCACAAGACATTTTTTTGCCAGTCCTGCTGCAACAACATTTTTTGCTATGTAGCGTGCCATATAAGATGCGGACCTATCTACTTTAGTTGGATCTTTTCCCGAAAATGCACCGCCGCCGTGTGGGCACATGCCGCCATATGTGTCAACAACTATTTTTCTACCTGTTAAGCCCGTATCTGCATGTGGACCGCCAGAAACAAATCTGCCCGTAGGATTAATATATATTTTTATATCCTTGTCCCACATTTCCCTTGGTATAATATATTCGATAACATCTTTTACTACATCTTTACGCAATTTTTGCAGTTCCACACCCGGATCGTGTTGAGCAGAGACGACAATAGCGGTAATTTTTTCAGGTATATTATTTTTATATCGTATAGTAACCTGGGTTTTTCCATCAGGTCTTAAATAGGGCAAAAGTCCCTGCTTTCTAACATCCGAAAGGCGTCTTGCCAGGCTATGGGCAAGCATTATTGTCATCGGCATCAGTTCTTTTGTCTCGTCTGTTGCATATCCGAACATCATACCTTGATCACCCGCACCTATCTTATTGTCCAGATCAACACCCATAGCAATATCAGCTGACTGTTTATCTATCTCCGTTAATACAGCACACGATTTATAATCTAAACCGTAGTTTGCATCTGTGTAGCCTATCTTCTTGATTGTCCGCCTGACGATGTCCGGTATATCGACATAGGTGGTTGTTGAAATCTCACCGGCGACAAGCACAAGACCTGTAGCCAAAAATGTTTCACATGCTACCCTGCATTTTTTGTCATTCTTAATAATGGCATCCAAAACAGCGTCTGATATCTGATCAGCTACCTTGTCCGGATGTCCTTCTGTTACGGATTCTGAGGAAAAAAGGAATGTTTCTTCGGCTGGCATAATATTTGCTCCTTTATATAAATATGGTGCCGAAGAGGGGACTTGAACCCCTACGAGCAAAAAGCTCACTAGACCCTGAATCTAGCGCGTCTACCAATTCCGCCACTTCGGCTAAACCTAAAAAATTATATACAACGAAACAATAATGTCAAACACTATAAATTACAATCACCATATAGTCATAAACATCCTACCCACCTAGAAGAATTAAGTATTACAGAAAAAGAATATGCATTTAAAATAATAGG
>CAJXLZ010000063.1 GCA_913056505.1 uncultured Desulfurellaceae bacterium | reverse complement strand
CGTTCGGACGGATCCGTTATGTATAATTTTGCAAATGTAGTTGATGATTTTATAATAGGCATAACGCATATAATTCGAGGAGATGATCACATCACAAATACAGCAAAACAGATTGTTATATACAGACTGCTGGATAAAACGCCGCCTCAATATGCGCATATACCTATGATATTAGGTGAAGACAGAGAGCGATTATCAAAAAGGCATGGAGCGAAATCGGTTTTAGAATATAGAAAAGACGGATATTTACCCCAAGCTTTGGTAAATTATCTTGTGCGTTTGGGATGGTCTCATGGAGATAAAGAGATCTTTACAACAGAAGAATTGATAAAGTACTTTGATCTTGAGCATTTGAATAGATCCGCTGCTGTTTTCAATCCTGAAAAACTGTTGTGGGTTAATGAAGAATATATAAAAAATAGTGATAATGATTCATTGCTTTCCCACCTAAAACAATTTTTACCAGAAAGGTGTCTTGAAAAAGGGGATGATTTCTTAATAGGAGCAATGAACACGCTAAGAGCCCGCGCATCTACGCTAAAGGAAATGGCGGATGCTCTACTATTTTATTGCGATGCACCCGAAACCTTCGAAGCAAAAGGCGCAAAGAAATATTTCAAGAGCAGTGTAAAAGATGCAATTATCTTTTTAAGAAATAAACTTCAAGAGGCAAACTTCGACTCGGAGATTAGTTTGAAAGAAGCCTTCGATGAAACAATGAAAAAATTCGATATAAAAATGATAAAAATAGCGCAACCTGTACGCATAGCAATTACAGGAAGGAGTGTGGGGCCGGGCATATATGAGATGCTTATGGTTTTAAAAAAAGACGAATCCTTAAAAAGAATTGACAAAATACTCAATGAAATCCCAGATACCGTTTCTTAAAAAATTTGTCAGACTGTATTCTCAAAAAGAGGTTATGCTTTGGTCTGCCTTTCTCACATATCTTACCATATTAAATATTGTTCCGTTAATTTACGCTTTGATATTCATTTTATCGCATGTTCCATTTATACAATTTAAGGTCAATTCCATACAAAATGCACTCAGCAGCATCATACCGTCATATTCGGCCAATATCGCAGGTTATATCAATCTATTTTTGAGCAAAATAGGTGGTTTGGAAAAAATCAATCTAACTATACTTATGATTTCATCCATCAGTTTAATACTGACATTCATAAAAAGTGTTAGAAAAGTATGTGATATAAACAGCAGAGTTAATATATTAAAAATAGTTATATTTGTTATTGCAATAATGGTATTTATGGGCATTTCCACAACTCTTATACTTATTGTGAATGTAATATTTAAATTTTTTCTTACGGCATCCGTATATAACTACTTTTTTACTGCAATAGTGCCATTTATCGTATGGTTTTTGCTTATATTTTCTCTGTTTTATATAATGCTAAATGTAAAAATGAAAATTATGCTTATTTCATCTTTTGTTACAACTATTTTAATATTTGCTCTCAAAGAAATCTTATCAATCTATTTTCAATTTTTTATATATAATAAAATATACGGCAGTATAAGTATAATACCGGCATTACTTTTTTGGCTATTCTTATTTTGGAATGTTATTTTAATAGGTTTTATGCTGACAAAACTTTTATCGGATAGCAGTTATTAACCGCTTGACACAATCCATTAAAACATTATAGTATATCGTAAATTTTTGTGGAGGTAATTCTATGCATCGTATTAAAAACTACTATAGGATATTGCTCTTTTTTCTTCTAACATTTTTTTTCTCGCTATCTCTTTCATCCTATGCTTCATTGCCGGATTTTACTAAAATTGCCAAGGATACCCTTCCTTCTGTTGTCAATATAAGCACTACACATGTTGTTAAAGTACCTGCATACCCGTTCGGCGGATTTGATGATAACGATCCTTTTGACCGTTTCTTCCATCAATTTTTTAATAATATACCGCAAGAAAGAACCGAGCACGCCTTAGGTTCTGGGTGTATCATATCACCTGATGGGTATATAATAACAAATTATCATGTGATTAGACGGGCAAGCACAATAAAGGTGAAACTGTTGAATACAAATGAGGTTTATACGGCCAAGGTGGAAGGTAAAGACCCAGAGGCAGATATTGCCTTAATTAAAATTAAGCCCCATCATAAACTGCCATTTTTAAAATTTGGTGATTCTGATAATGTGAAGGTAGGCCAATGGGTATTGGCAGTGGGCAATCCATTTGGACTAAACGGCACAGTAACAGCAGGCATAATAAGTGCAAAAGGCAGAGTTATAGGCGAAGGAGCACTTGACCATTTTATACAAACAGATGCATCCATTAATCCAGGTAACTCTGGGGGGCCATTAATTGACTTAAATGGTAACATAATAGGTATAAACACTGCTATTGTAGCAGGTGGCCAAGGCATAGGATTTGCCATACCTATAAATATGGTAAAAGCTGATCTGCCTTATCTTATGAAGGGTAAAAAGATAGAAAGGGGATATCTCGGCGTCTCTATTCAGCCTATAACACCCGATGCCGCAAAACAGTTAGGCCTAAATTCAACAAATGGTGCCATAATAAGACAGGTGTATAAGGGAACCCCAGCAGACAAGGCAGGACTAAAGGCAGGCGATATAATTGTAAGTATAAATTCGAAAAAGGTTAAATCAGCAACCAGCCTTCCGTATCTCGTATCATCGATGCCACCACATACAAAAATAAAGATAGGAATAATAAGAAATAAGCACAGAATGACAAAAGAGGTTACACTTGGCGTAAGACCTTCAAAACAGGTCTTAGATCAAACAGAAGGTGGTAATGAAAATGCATACAAAACAGATTACGGTTTTTCTGTATCAAATATAACTGCCACATTAAGACATAAATATAACATTAAAGTAAAAAATGGTGTTGTAATAACAAGTGTCAGATTAAATTCTTTTGCCTATATGGCAGGTATAAGAACAGGAGATGTTATAGTTAAATTAAACTACAAGCCAATAAATAATCTTAATGAATTTAAGAAGGAAATAAAGAAGCATAAAAATAGTAATGTAATATTTTTAAACATCATCAGGGGCAATGCAAAAATATTCTTAACAATTCAAAAATAGAGAAGACGAAAAGGGGCTTAAGTGCCCCTTTCTTTTAATTTATATTACGCACTATTCTTCTGTCATTCCGTGTCGTCTTTCTGTCATTGCGCACTGTTTTTCCTGTCATTCCGTCCCCGTGTCAAGCACGGGGTGACATTACTTGACACGGAATCTGGAGTATGGCGCCAGCATAACCTTGTCATTCCGTGCTTGACACGGAATCCAGACTTTAGCATTTCTCTATTCTTGACTCTGGATTCTGAGCTTTCGCGGGAATGATAGTGGAAAAATGCGGGAATGACAGTGAGAATAAAGTGAATGACAGATGAAAATCGATTTTGTAGGGGCTTATGATAGGCTCACATTTAAATAGAAAAAAATCTTGTTTTTTTTGCTACAACTGTTATATATGTATAGCGATACTAAGGGAGGTGAAATTAACCATGTTAGCGTTACGACTACCACCAGAAATTGAAAAAAGACTTGATGTACTCGCTAAGAAAACAGGGCGCACAAAATCTTTCTACGCAAGGGAAGCGATCTCGCGACATATAGACGATTTGGAGGATATATACCTGGCCGAGAAAATCCTGGACCGGATTAAGAGCGGCAAGGAACGCACTTATACCCTTGACGAAGTGGAGCGTGAGCTTGGTCTGGAAGATTGAGTTTTCTGATACGGCAAGGAAACAGATGGCCAAACTGGATAGACAAATAGCTGCTGAGATTATCCGGTATTTGCGAGAACGTATATCTACAGATGAGGATCCTAAAAGATTTGGAGAACCTCTGCGTTATAATCTAATTGGATTTTGGAAATACAGGGTAGGGACATACAGACTTATTTGCGATATTCAAGAAGAAAGGTTCATTGTTCTTGTGCTTCAGGTTGGACATAGAAGCAAAATATATGCTGGACACTAATTTGCATTGTTCACATTAGCATCTTATATGTCAAAAATTTTTCTATATTTCCAATTTATCTATATCACAATTCTATATTAAAAAACCAACCAAATCAATCTATGTCTAATGTCGAGTCTGATCACTTTTACTTCTACAAACTGTCTCTCCTATCCGCTATCTCCTACACTCTAATTGTTTTGAGGACAAATCACCATTACTCTACCTTTAATTACAAAATTCCTTCGAAAATTCAAAAATAGTAAATAAATCAAGAAGCAGAAACTTTCTATTCTTTAAGTTTTACCTCAAACTTCTGCTTAAGTTCTCCCAAAGTTTTGGAACCAATACCTTCTACTTCTAACAACTTATCCATATTTTTAATACCATTTTTTTTCTTAATGAAATCTACAATGGCTTTTGCTTTGACTTCACCAATACCTTTTACAGTAACAAGTTCACTCACTGTAGCCTTGTTGATGTCCAGTTTTTGAGAATTTACCTGGGCATATACCAAAGAAACATTTAAAAAAGAAGCAATCAATAATGCAACCAATGCTCGTAAACAAACCAACCTTTTCACTTTTTACCTCCTATAAAAATTTCTAACTAACTTCAATAATATACCATTTCTATCAAAAATACATACAATAGTTTAGTATCACCAATCAGGGATATACTCCATAAAAGCAAAAATATCAATAATATCAATACTTATTTTAAATCCAACCAATTCAACTAATTCAACCAATTTAAACTAATCTAACCAATCCAACCAATTAAACCAATCCAACAAATTTTACGAAGTGATTAATATCAACAAACTATTATTCATTTTTACCTTTTCTTTCTGATTTTAAAACTTTTGCAATCTGTTCCTTAAAGGATGGTATATTATTTCTTAGAGTATCCCACACAGCCTCTAAGTCAATCCCAAAATAATCATGTATTAAAACATCTCTAAAACCAGCGGCTTCTTTCCATTCTACATATGCATATTTCTTCTTTATTTTTTCGGGAATCTTTTTTACCGCTTCACCGATTATTTCAAAGTTTCTTATAACAGCATCAATAGCCATATCATTTCCGCAAAATTCTTCAAAAGAGGCCTTGCTTGTATATCTTTCTATCTTTTCAATGCAAGTTAAAATATCTTCTATAAAAAGTATATAATCTCTTCGTTTAGACATATTCAACCTCCTTGAAAATCCTTTTCTTCAATCTTGATTTTACTGCATTTTTAATAACGAGGTCTACTTCTTTCTCAAGAAGCTCTTCAAGGTAATATTTCAATCTCATATAATTAAAAAAGTCTTTGTGTTCCTTCTCAAATTCAACAAGAATATCTATATCGCTACTTGTGGTCTGTTCTCCTCTAATATATGAGCCAAAAATTCCTATTTCTCTAACATGAAAAACCCTCTTTATATAATCTTTCTTTTCTTGTAATTTCTTCCCTATCTCCTTAACCTCCATTTTCCCACCTCCATTTTAAAAACCAATCCAACTAATCCAAACCAATTGAATTAATGTAACTAATTTAAACCAAGATCATTTTTTCCATTTTTTATTCTTTAATTAAATAATCAAAAATTTTCTCCATCTTTTTTGACCCTTCTATCTCAACATATTTTTTAATTTCCCGGCAATCCTTTTTTTTCACACTCTCCATATTCAGTCTCAATTCTTCTATCTGTTCTCTGGTGGACAAGATATTTTTTCGGAAATATAAAAAATCAAACAATGCCTTAGCTAAACTAGCTTCAGCGATTAGAAAAATATCTTTTTTTACAATATTAAATCCGGTAAACAATTCTTTTTTAATATGATAATAATTAAAAGTCCCCAGTTTATTAAAAAACTTATTGGTTTTCTTTTCGGTAACCAATGTAAAACTGTGAACTGTCTCTGTTAACACTCCATATTTTTCAAGGATATATTCCAAGCTTAAATAGCTCGGCTTATAAATAATATTGGCAATAAATTCAGAATATTCTTCAATAATATTTTTTTTCTCGACATTTTCCAGAAAAAAATTGCTTGTATACAACCCTCGTTTTAAGGGAATAATTTTGCCTTGCTTTGCTAAGCGATAAAACAGCACTTTTAAATAATGCCTATCTTTTTCTATCGGCATTAAACTATCGATAGTAAAAAATGGAAGATTTTTAATCGTTTTTTCAATCTGCTTTGATTTAATTATACTATTTTCACT
>CAJXLZ010000062.1 GCA_913056505.1 uncultured Desulfurellaceae bacterium | reverse complement strand
TCATTTTACTCTCCAACTTTTATTACTGAAATATTAGCATATTTGAAAATTGCGAGGTTTATTATTATGCGATCCGATTTGATTGTGTTTATAAGCTTGAGCCTCCAATAATGTAGTGTTCTCCAAAATTGAGTGACTGCAAAACTCTCTATCACTTCTATTTGTGCCAAAATTAAAAAATTTTATCAATAGGCATAATATTGGAAGTTTTAGAGCCTTTTGAAGTTTTCACTCCTTGTAGTTCTTCCAACTTCTCATAAGAAGTTAACCTGTTTAGCTTCATACAGACCTAAACTTACTGTAGTGGGACCTCTGAAAAAGTATTGGAATAGAATAAAATGTTATGATAGATTTGTTCAATGTTAGATAAAATCAAATGTTCTGAGGCCCTGAAATAAATTCAAGGTGACAAAATAGGGTTTTTCAGAGATTTACATAAAACCTTGACAAAAGATAAAAATCTGTTATATTTAATTAGAATGATTTTAAGTAACTGGAGGATGCAGATATGAAAAGGTGCCATGGAGCGCTTTGCGGTTGTGTTTACAATTCTATGAAAGAAAGAATGAATCCTTGTAAAGGACTAAAAATTCTATTTGATTGGAATCCTATAAGCATCCTCAACGAAAGTTGATTTGAACTGTTATAAATATAAGGAGGTCTAATGGCAGTTAAAGAAATTAAAAAAGATATTTATTATGTAGGCGCACTTCATTGGGATAGGGAACTATTTGATGAAATTGTACCTCTTCCAGATGGTACAACCTACAATTCATATCTTGTAAAGGGGAGCGAAAAAACAGCTCTTATAGACACTGTTGATCCTGACAAAGAGCAGGTATTATTTAATAATCTAAAGCAGTTAAATGTGGATAGAATTGATTATGTGGTTTCTCAGCATGCAGAACAGGACCATTCAGGTACAATTCCAAAGGTTCTTTCTATGTTTCCTGAAGCAAAGGTTGTGACCAACCAAAAATGTAAGGGTTTTCTTATGGATTTGCTTCCAGTACCAGAGGATAAGTTTATAGTAATTGATGATGGGGAAACTCTAAATTTGGGTGATAAAACGCTTGAATTTGTTTTTACTCCCTGGGTTCATTGGCCAGAGACGATGTGCACTTATGTTAAAGAGGATAAGATATTATTTAGCTGCGATTTCTTTGGTTCACACTTTACAGGGAGTAATCCTTTTGTTACAGATGAAGAAAAAATAATAGAGGAAGCTAAGAGATACTATGCTGAAATTATGATGCCGTTTCAAGTTTTTATAAGAAAAAATCTGGATAAAATTGCAAAGTTTGACATCAAAATGATTGCACCAAGTCACGGACCGATCTATGAAAAACCAGAGACTATTATCAAGGTGTACAGAGACTGGGTATCTGACAATGTAACAAATGAAGTGGTGATTCCATATATGTCTATGCATGGGAGCACAGAGAAAATGGTGAATTACCTCGTTGACGCACTGATCGATAGGAATATTGTAGTGAAGCCGTTTAATGTTATTAATGCTGATGTCGGTGCGTTGGCAATGGCGCTTGTAGATGCCGCGACAGTTGTGTTTGGTACGCCAACAGTGCTTACGGGGCCGCATCCTGCAATAGTAAACATAGCATACTTTGCAAATGCAGTACGGCCAAAAACAAAGTTTGTATCTGTCATTGGATCATACGGATGGGGAGGAAAGACAGTTGACATATTGAAAGGACTTTTGCCAAATGTTAAGGCAGAATTTATCGATCCGGTTCTTGTGAAAGGAGATCCCGATGAAGAATGTTACAAAAAGCTTGATGAGTTAGCCAATAAAATACTCAGCAAGCATAAAGAACTAAATATTATTTAAGGAGGCCAGATATGATTAGTAAAAGGATGGAAGAAGAAATAAATAAGCAGATAAATGCAGAGATATATTCTGCCTATTTGTACCTATCAATGGAAGCATATTTTAAATCTGTTAATCTATCGGGTTTTGCAAACTGGATGAATGTGCAGGTTCAGGAAGAGATGTCTCATGCAAGGATATTTTTCGACTATCTTGACGAACGCGGCGGAAGAGTGGAACTGTTTGCAATAGAAACACCCCCAAAAGAATGGAAATCTCCACTTGATGTATTTGAAGCAACCTATAAACACGAGCAGAAGATTACTGCATTGATAAACAACCTTATGAACATTGCGGCAGAGGAAAAGGATTATGCTACTATGAAAAAATTACAGTGGTTTGTAGATGAGCAAGTAGAAGAGGAAGGAAACGATGTTAAAATTATTGAGGATCTTAAACTTGTTGGGGAAAAAGGAAACGGGCTTTTTATGATTGATAGAGAATTATCTCAGAGAACTTTTACTCCACCTGTGACAGACTAAGATAATAATTAAAATAGATAGGAGGTTGTTATGACAGAGAAGTTACAAATTTACAAATGTGAAATTTGCGGTAATATCGTTGAGGTGTTACATACAGGTGCAGGTGAGCTAGTTTGCTGTGGACAGCCAATGAAACTGATGGAAGAAAAAACAGCGGAATCCTCAACCGAAAAACACATCCCAGTAATTGAAGATACAGCAAATGGTGTAAAAGTAAAGGTTGGGAGCGTTCCACATCCTATGGAGGAAAAACATTATATAGAATGGATCGAAATTGAAACAGAAGATGGTGCTTTCAAAGAATTTTTGAAACCTGGGGATAAACCAGAGGCAGAATTTCCCGTAAAGAAAGAAGAAATTAAGAGGGCAAGGGAATACTGCAATATCCACAAATTGTGGGCTGATAGATAAATTTTTAATTTTTTACAAGGAGGTATAACATGGCAGTAATTGGAGAAAAATTTCCAGAAGTGTTAGTAAAAACAACACAGGGAAATAAGAATTTACCCGGTGATTTTAAAGGCAAATGGTTTGTTTTATTCTCGCATCCGGCAGATTTCACGCCAGTGTGCACAACTGAATTCTATGCATTCCAGACAAGGTATGAAAAATTCAAGGAATTAGATGCAGAATTAATAGGGCTAAGTGTTGATCAGGTATTCAGCCATTTGAAATGGACTGAGTGGATAAAAGATAATTTAAAAGTGGAAATAGAGTTTCCTATTATAGCAGATGATAGAGGAGATCTTGCACAAACACTTGGAATGATACCTTCTGGTTCATCAACAACTGCAAGAGCAGTATTTATTGTGGATCCCAGTGGTACAATAAGGGCAATTATCTATTATCCAGCGGAAGTCGGTAGGGATGTTGATGAGATTTTAAGAGCTCTAAAAGCATTGCAGGTAAGTGATGCTAATGGAGTGGCCTTACCACATAAATGGCCAGACAATGAGCTTATAAAAGATAAGGTTATTGTACCTCCAGCATCCACAAAAGAACAGATAAAAGATAGAGAAGAAGCAAAGAAAAATGGTGAAATAGAATGTCTTGACTGGTGGCTTTGCTACAAAAAATTGTGATAGGATAAGGAAGTTTACAATTTGACTCTAGAAATGACCTTCACCTAAGGACCATCGAATGTATAATTTATCTTCGGCTATTCTTATCCTTAATAAGGGAATAGAAGATAAGTTATGGTGTTTTATAAATTCCTGGGTGAAGGTCATTCTGTTCATTTCATATGTTGTGGAGAAGTGTCCCCGATCATTTCTAAATTTGCTGCAAAAAATTAGTTGAATTAGTGTGTTTTAATAAATACTAAGAATTTAAAAGTAAGGTGGTAAAATTTGTTGAAACTCTCTATTAACAAGCTTTCAGAAGAAAAGATTAAAAAAGAATTAAAAGAATTAATTAAAAAGGAAAATCTTCGTTTTACCAATACAAGATGGGAGATATATCGTATATTAAAAATGCACCATACCCATCCTACCGCGTCGGAATTATACAATATTGCTAAAAAAAGTATTCCAGGCATAAGTTATGCAACAGTTTACAATGTTCTGAATTTTTTTGTGGAAAAGGGTATTGCAAAAAAAATTAATGTTGGAAGAGAAAGCCATTTTGACGGAAATATTACTCCACATGCTCATTTTATTTGTATAAACTGCGGGAAAATTGAAGATGTTAAAGGAGTTTTTGTTAATGAAATATACAAAAATGCAGAGAAAGAAGGATGGGATTCAATAGAAGCATCTTTCATCATTTATGGTATATGTCCGGATTGTAAGAAAAAGTTAAGAGGTTTTTGTTTTTGTAACGGCAAATGATATTTCTCGTTTACCTCAAGAATTTTTAATAAAAGGCAGGGTATATGACAATATCTTCATAGAGGGACTATGGAGGGCGTTGAAGTATGGGGAGGTGTATATTCACAGTGTTTTTTGTCTTGACATTCTTGACATTGGGGCCAAGTTTAATGTGGAGGTGCAGTTATGGAGTATAAAAATATTAAAGTTAACTCAAAAGAGCATGTAGGCATTTTAACACTAAATCGACCGGATAGTTTGAATGTTTTTACAACACCTTTAGCAAATGAGTTAAACTATGCTTTAAAAGAACTGGATAAAGATGAAAATATTAGAGTTGTTGTTATCAATGCCGAAGGCAAAGGTTTTTCTGCTGGCATAGATGTAAATGAATTGAAAGATAAGACATTTGAAGAGTATTACGATACAACGACATTAATGGAAGAGATGAATCTGACTATAACATCCATGAAAAAACCCGTTATAGCATCGGTTCATGGTTTTGCTGTAGCAAATGGCATAGGACTTGTGGCGCTTTGCGATTTAGCCATAGCAGAAGAGGGCACAAAATTTGGAGCAACTGCAATAAATGTAGGGCTTTCCTGTATAGGCCCGTCTGTTGCAATTTCGAAAAGTTTGGGCAGAAAGAAGACGCTTGAACTGCTGCTTACAGGTGAAATAATAGATGCCAAAGAAGCTGAGCGCATAGGCTTGATAAATAGGGTTGTGGCAAAAGGGCAATTGCAAGAGGAAACTATGAAAATGGCAAATGAACTTGCATCAAAAAGCCCGCTTGCTTTGCAAATTACGAAAAGAGCATTTTATAAAGCAGCAGATTTAGAGATATCAAAAGCAATAGAAATTGCAAACTACGCTTTTTCTGAGATATGTATGCTTGATGACGCAAAAGAGGGAATAAGCGCATTTTTAAACAAGCGGAAACCCGATTGGAAGCTGAAATAAACTCCACTTTTTCGGATGTATATTTTTGCAGCATATTTACAAAAGATTAACATTGTTGTATAGAAATTTTGGTTATGAGGTTGAGTTTAGGTTTAAATATGAAATAAATGGGGAAATATATAAATTGTGTAAGTTGTCATAATGATTGTACCACTTCCGAATTTTGCCAATCCCAAGCTTTTAGAGAGGCTTAGCGATGAGTAATATTTAAGCGTTTGTAGCTGTGATAGAAAAACTTTTCAACATATTCTTTTCAATTGAATTTGTAATCATAATGCTTTTAATATTTATGGTTGCCCAGATTTATGCAACGCTTGGCTTTGCAAGTGATAAGTATGCTTGGATCTACGTGTATGGAACTCACTGGTTTGAAGCTGTAATGTGGCTTTTAGGGATTAATATTTTAGGCATTATGATTAAATTCAAAACATACAGAAGATATCCCGCTTTTATACTGCATGTTTCTGTTATTGTAATTTTAATCGGCGCCGCGGTTACCATATACGCTGGTTATAGCGGTGTTTTGCATCTAAGAGTTGGCCAAGCATCGTCTATGATACCCTGCAGGATAGAACAAAGCAATATAGCATGCAATCTAAAGATATAGGGTTCAAAGTGAGGCTTGATAAATTTATTGTACATAAATATGCCGGCAGCTCATAGCCAAGCAGCTATGACAGCTATATAACTGTCATAGATAAAAATAAAACATTTCCATACCATATCTATATGAATCATATTTTAGTGTATAAAGGTTATAGGATATATCAAATGAGTTACGATATGGACGAACAAGGTAGTATTCTGTTTGTAAGTCACGACCCGGGTATGTTTATTACATATTTTGGATATATTCTTTTGGTGCTTGGATTTTTATTAACCGTGTTTTATTCAAAAGGCAGATTTACTCACACAGTTAAAAATTTAAAAAGTGCGTCCGCTGTTATTTTTGCAGCTGTTATTTTTGCACATTTATTCTTCCCTATTAATTCCAACGCATTAACCATTAAAGATTGGGCTAACAATTCTAATATTGTAAGTGAGGAATGGGGACAAATTCTTATACAATTTAGAGGAAGGG
>CAJXLZ010000061.1 GCA_913056505.1 uncultured Desulfurellaceae bacterium | reverse complement strand
CTACATCCTTTGCAAAATCATCCGTATAAAATATTTCCGGTCTACTTATAATTGTTTTCGTAAAAAGCAGCGTATTATTTATTATATTATTTATCCTTTTTATGCTGATCATTATATTAGATAAAATTTCATCCCTGCCACGGCCCTCTTTTGAAAGTAATGGCACAAGAAGTTCTATGCTTGCAAGCGGATTTTTAATATCGTGTGCTATGCTTGCAGCCATTTGTCCTATTATAGCAAGCTTCTCCTTCTTTCTATTTTCTTCTTTTAACTCTTCTATTTTTGTAATATCGGAAAATATTATCGTAGCCCCTATAATTTTGTCGTTATCCATAATAGGAGACACAGACGTATTGAGTTTTTTATTTTTCCCATGTATATTTATATCAAACACATTTTGGTTTCTAAAATTTTCAATAATATCAATTACATCTTTCTTAAAATCAGCTATGGTGAATATATCACGGAAATCCAATCCATTAGCATCGTCTTCACTTATTTCAAATATCTTGCACGCCTCATTATTAAATGTTGTTATAGAACCATCCAAATCCACAGAACAAACGCCGGTATTAATACTCTTTAATATATTCTCCAAGTATTTTCTATTATTTTCTAATTTTATCTCTAAATTGTTGAATTTTAATTTTAAATTATTATATGCCTGCTCGAGATCACGGCTCATTGTTAAAACCGCTTCGAACATCTCCTTCAAATTTTCTAAATTATCACTCATTTCAGCATTAATACCTTTAATTTTCCGATAAAATCACTTTTCGGATATTTTTTCTTTAGAATATCAAAATAGTTATTTGCTTTTTTGGAATTATTTAAATTTATATAACATAACGACAGATAGAACAGGCTGCTTTCCTCATATTGCTTGTCGTTAAGCAATTTTTGAAAGCCTCTTGCAGCATATTGAAATTCAGACAAATTATAGTATGAAATAGACTTTATATATTCGGCTTTATTTTTAAATATCCTGCTTTTTACGTTAGATAGTTCATTGATCGCCATTTTATATTTTCTCATGCCCATATAAACATCAGCAATTTTTATATGCACATAATCTTTGAATAGCTTATCTTTTAAATCTGCAGATTTTTTATAAAATTCAAGAGCCTTATTATACTGCGAATTATAATAGCTGATATCGCCGAAAATCATATTTATATACGGCATCTGGTTCGCATCTTTGGATGCTGAATTTATCAGTTTAAGCGCAGCTTTATTATCCCCCTTTTCAACATTATATTTGGCCTCTACAAAAAATCTGCAATTGCCGATATGTATAAATTGCGACAAATTGTGTGCATAATCAAATTGATCAAATATAATTAAATTCTTAGCCACACCACATGTATAATCGCCGTAGAGTGATAGCGCCACCATTTTATTGTAAATATATAGTAAATCACTTTTTTTACGATCGTTTTTATATTTTCTAAACAAAGCTTCCACAGATTTAAAACCTATATCTTTCAATCTATTATTATAAATGCTCTTAGGGTACAGTTTCTTGAGTTCTGACATATAATTAAGAGCTGTTTTGTATTGTTTATCTTTAAAAGCATTTTTTGTATATACGAACAGTAGAAACGGCATCATCTCCTTGTCGTTTTTATATCTTTGCAAAATATTCGATAAATCTTCCTTGCCTATTTTCCCTTGAAGCAGTTCGGCTTTGTTTAGCAAATTTTTCGCTTTTTTAATACTACTTAAATTTTTAGAGTGATTTACTAAATATTCATATTTCTGCCGAAGATCGCCATAATTTCCCATAAGCAGATCACATTTTAAATATCCTAAATATAGATTATCAGACAGAGCACCAGCAGAAGAGCCTACATAAGAAAAAATTCTATTAGACTCTTTATAATCTTTAAATAGGCAGAGCACATCAGCTATAGATATAAGCTCATTTTCATATTTTTTAACATCTATGTTTTCTAGATTACCCTTTATTTTATAGTATAAAAGCATAGCTTGAGCATCATTGCCTTCAATATGATATATATAAGCAGAAAGTAGTGTTCCTGTAGTAAAATACGGGCTTTTTGATGAAATAGATGAAAAAACTGAGTTGGCTTGTTTATAATTGCCACTATTCAAATAATTAATACCGAGAAAAAATCTAGCCTTATCCGCCCATAAGGAATCTTCATAGTAATCAATAATTTTCTTAAACATAGAGCGTTCTTTTAGCTTATGTCCCTCTTTATGATAAATATCTGCGATATTAAACATAGTTTGCGCAACAACATCATTCTTAGACGATAGCTGTATTGCCTTTTTATAAACCTCTATAGCATTTTCATAATAGCCTAAGTTTTTTAAGCAGTCCCCAAGCAGAAAATGACTGCCTATGTAAAACTTGCTGTTTTTATATTTATCAATAATTTCCTTAAAAAATGTACTGGCCAAACTATAATTTTTGTCATTATAGGCGTTAACACCGCTGTAAAAGAGAGCGTCAGCCTGTGATTTTTCCTTTTTGTTCGGACTTGGCTTATATATATCATTAGAAACAAAAAACGGCTGTGCAATCATATCTCTCGGCACGGCACTGTATGTAACATGCGGCTTCTTTTCTTCCTCTTTCACCTTAATGGCATTTAGCACAATTGCGTTCTTGATCCTTGCAGCCTTCGGTACATAGCCCTTATTTGTTTTTACGATAATTCTCGAGCCTCTATCCGTATTTTGTACAAGTATTTCATTAAAATATTTATCTTTTATGTCGGTATTGTATATCTCTTTATTTGCTTTTTTACCGCTAAAGAAAAAAATAGCATAGCTACCTTGATAAGATATAGTAACATTGTCCGGTATATTCTCAATATCAAAATAAGAACCAATGCTCTTTTGGTAAAATTTAACGCTAAAAGAGTAAGATATCTCTACAAAAACAAAAAATATGGCTACTATTGATAAAAAACAGATCTTTCGCAGAGTTTCTTTACCTCTTCTTTCACATTTTTATATACAGATTCATTACCTATATTGTTTAATACATCTGCTATTAACTCTCCCAATATCTCCATTTCGGCTTCTTTCATACCGCGTGTTGTAACGGCAGGCGTGCCTATTCTGATGCCGCTTGCAACAAATGGGCTGCGCGTTTCACCTGGAATTGTATTTTTATTGACCGTTATACCAACCTTTCCAAGAGATTCTTCGGCTTCCTTTCCTGTAATATTCTTATTTGTCAAATCCATCAATATAAGGTGGTTATCCGTTCCGCCTGAGACAAGTTTAAATCCGCTATCCATCAGGACATCTGCCAATTTCTTAGCATTATTAACAACCTGTCTTTGATATTCCTTAAAACTATCGCTCAATGCCTCCTTAAAACATACCGCCTTGGCTGCTATAACATGCATTAATGGACCACCCTGTATGCCGGGAAATACCATTTTATCAATGGGTTTTGCAAAGAAATTCTTTGTCATTATCATGCCGCCGCGAGGACCTCTGAGCGTTTTATGTGTTGTTGTTGTGACAAATTCGCAATACGGTATTGGGCTTTGATGCAGTCCTGCTGCAACCAATCCCGCAATATGCGCAATATCTGCCATAAGATAAGCATCAACGCTGTCGGCTATCTCTCTAAATTTTTTAAAATCTATCTCACGCGGATATGCACTTGCGCCGCACACTATCAACCTCGGTTTAAACTCCTGTGCAATTTCAGCAACATCCTCGTAGTCTATATATCCCGTATCGGGGTTCACGCCATAGCCAAAACTCGTATATAATTTTCCTGAAAAACTGACGCTGGCACCGTGTGTTAAATGACCTCCGTTATATAAATTCATACCAAGTAGTCTATCTTGAGGCTGTAATGCCGCCATATATACAGCCATATTGGCTTGAGAACCGGAATGTGGTTGAACATTAACGTGCTCTGCTCCAAAAAGTTTCTTTGCCCGTTCAATAGCTAAGTCTTCGGCAACATCAACATATTCGCAGCCGCCGTAATATCTTTTATGTGGATACCCTTCGGCATATTTATTCGTCATAACCGAACCTTGAGCCTCAAGAACGGCGTTCGAAACAAAGTTTTCACTTGCTATTAGTTCTATGCCGTATGTCTCTCTTTTCTTTTCATCCTCTATAGCTTTATAAATTTCGGGATCAACATCTTTTAAAGTGCTCATAACTCCTCCAAACTACTTATTTTATCTATTCGTCTTTGGTGTCTACCGCCATCGAATTCGGTGCTTAAAAATATTTTTACCATCTGTTTGGCAATCTCAACACCCGTTGTCCTGCCACCGAAAGCTATGATATTGGCGTTATTATGCCTGCGTGAAAACTCAGCGGTATATGCATCGTGGCATAGAGCACAGCGTATACCATTAACCTTATTTGCAGCAATGCTCATACCTATTCCCGATCCGCATATTAAAATACCCAGGACACCATTTTCTAAAACGTACCTTGCCACTTTTAAAGCAATATCGGGATAATCAACAGCATCTGTCGAATATGTGCCAACATCTTCAACAGCTTCGCCCATATCTTTAATAAAAACCTTAATCTGCTCTTTTAGTTCAAAACCGCCATGATCACAGCCTATAACAACCAACTCTAACCTCCAGTTTATAATACTTAAATTTATATCAAACCATTGAATAATTTTCTAATATTTTCTTGAAAAGATCTTGAATACAAAAGAGACACTATATGACCTACTTAAATTAATAGAAAATTCAACTTTCACTTTTATTTAAAAACACTGTTTGCGTAGGATAGGCAAAATCTATATGTTCTTTATCAAAAATTTCCTTAATTTTAAAATTAATCTCTTGTTGAGCATCCATATATTGATTGTAATCCCTGTTCAATACATAATATACAACATCATAATTCAGACTAAAATCACCAAATGATGAGAAATGCACCCTATCAAGTTCTACTTTTTTCACGCTATTTATTATATCAGTTATTATAGATGGTATCTTTTTGAGCTTTTCAAAATCTGTTTCGTATGTAACACCAATCGTGAATGTTGCGCGTCTTTTGTTCATTCTCTTAAAATTACGCAGGCGCGACTTTGTTAAATCGGAATTGGAAAAGATTATCTGTTCCCCCGTTAAACTCCGTATTTTCGTTGTTTTTATACCTATGTGCTCTACCGTGCCAGAAAAATTGTCTAAAACGATGAAATCACCTATAACAAATGGTTGATCAAAGATAATGATAAAAAAATTAAACAGATCTCCCAGTATATTTTGCGCGGCAAGCGCAACTGCTATACTGCCGATTCCCAATCCCGCAACTAATGCGGATATATTGACACCTAGATTATCAAGGAAAATTACCGCCGCCAAACCCCAAACGACAACCTTTATGGCTATCAGCAAACCCTTTAGGGACCGGCTCTTGTCCTCGTTGGACTCTTTAATTATCCATTTGGTTTCAAAGATATAGTTAATTGTTTCAAGCAAAACTTTGACGCCGAAGAATATTAAAAATGCTATGGTTAAAATTTTTATAATCTTGTCAATTAACGGATAAAGATTTAAAACCTCAGCACTCAAATACAGAAGTAGCACATAAAAAATCGGCCATATCTTTTTAAGCAGTTCTATCAAAAAATCATCAAATGTCGTATGTGTAGACTGCGCCAATTTTTCCAATCTTATAAATATTGTCTTTTTAAAAATAACTATAGCTATTAATCCCGCAATAAATATACCAAGAGCCGTCAAATAGCCTGTTGTTGAGTTGCCCAAAAATGTAAATTTGAGTACTTTATCAATCATCTATTTTCTCATTTTTTATACGCTATTGCATCCAATGCAACCTTAGCATTCAAGGGCAGATTTGTAACAACTGCAGCACGCGCCGGCGGTTCATTATTAAAAAACAGCCCGTAAATCTCATTTACACTCTTAAAATATGATAGATCAGATAAATAGAGTGTTGTTTTAACGACATCTGCCAATCCAAATCCTGCTGCTTTTAATATATTTTCTACATTCTTTATAACCTGCTTTGCCTCATCTTTCACACCCATTGCTGTAATCTTACCTATTTGTGGATCTATACCCAATTCCATTGAAACAAAGCAAAAACCGTCTACCGATACACCTTGAGAGTATGGACCTAACGCTTTTGGTGCATCATCTGTTTTTATCGTCTTTCTCATCTCACCCTCCTTAAATCACCTTATCTATTTTCACCCTATTCTCTACGTATACAATATAACCATCTGTTTTCATTTTATACGATTCCTGCGCTATTTTGCAATAATTTTGCACCTGTTTTTCATAATTATTCACAGACAGTTCATCAAAATGCGTTTTGTAATCA
>CAJXLZ010000060.1 GCA_913056505.1 uncultured Desulfurellaceae bacterium | reverse complement strand
GCAGTTCTCGGTAGATCTATACCAAATTTCGCATATATTTTTTGTACAAATGCAGAGCAATCTATACCATGTGTTAAGCTATTTCCACCAAAAACATATGGACGACCAAGAAAATTTTTTGCATAATCTACAATAGCTCTTCTCTCCTCTTTAAGCGCAGATATAGCAATCTCCATCTTTTTCACTTCTTTAACATTGCTGTTTGGAACAAAAATATAGTGTCCAACATATATGGTGTTACTTCTCAAATTATTTAATAATTTGATTATATCCACATGTGTATGAAAACGCTCTGCTATAGTGAACAGACTGTCGCCCTTTTGTATTCTATACGCTTTAGAGTATGATAAATACTTTGGGCTTATAAAGATATGGTTCTTTCTTGCTAGCATAATTTTTCTTGTTAAATCCCTTGGTATAGTGATAATATCGCCAGGTCTTATGAGTTTACTTCTATTTTTGTTAAGGGCAAGTAGCTGCTTTAGGGATAAACCAAACCTACGGGCAATACTTCTTAATGCATCTCCCCTTTTTACAACATAATATCCATCCCCTACACTACCGGGCATAGGCTTGGATTTAGGTTCTATTTTGATATTGGGTATTAGTATCTGCTGATTCGGGCGTATTTTAGACCAGTCGGTTGTAGCGTTGGCAAGCTTAACTAATTTAGTATTAACGTGAAATTTTTTTGCTATTTTTAATAAACAATCGCCGCTACGTATTGAGTAAACGGTATATGCATCTTTGGCGCTAGCATAATAAGGTGCATATAATAAGATAAATACAAAAGATAACGCTGAAAATATGAGGCTCATTTTCTTTTTTCCTGCTAAGCGATACATAACACCCTTTATATATCATTTGAAATAATATTTTTCAAACTTTTTTACACTAAATTAGTCCAAAGTGAAAATGTGCCCTTTAAATATTTTTTAAAAAGGCATTGAAACTTTTCGGATTGTAACTTTATGACTATCTTTTATTTATAAGAAATGTATACTTAAAACTTCAAAGCTTACCGCCCCCGATTCAAGATAAAAAAACTATAAACCATGCCAAGATTTATTTAGACATTAGTGAATTGGTTTTATCTAAAGAATAAATTCTTGTAAATTCAAGATAATGCAATCCTAAAGTCGCGTGCATAAGGTCAACTAATATTTTGAAAAGTAATTGAATCAAAATGAAGCAGTAACAAAATGATTTATTTAAATGTATAGTTAATTTTATATTTAATTGCTAATTTACAGCTTATTGATATGTATAAACCTGTTGACATTGCTTTGATTTAATGTAAAATTCCAGGCGGTTTTATATATGGTAATATAATTTAGTTTGAGGGAGGATTGGCGTATGCTTGAATGGTTGAATGCTGGTATAGCTGTGGTTTTAACCGCTCTTATTTTCATTATTGTGCTTGGTTTAGCTCGCTACCTTGCTCCTAAGAAACATAGTTCCGTTAAATCTCAAGTGTATGAGTGTGGTATATTTCCTGTGGCGGAAATTGCTCAGTTCAACATAAGGTTTTTTGTCATAGCGATTATATTTACACTCTTTGATATCGAATCCCTGTTTATGTATCCGTGGGCTGTAGATTTTAGGGGACTGGGTATCTTGGGCGTTGTGGAAATGTTTATCTTTCTTTTCCTTGTTTTTATAGGATGGATTTATGCCTACAAGAAAGGAGCTTTAGAATGGCTGTAGAAAATTTAGGACCAAAAAATGTCATTATAACAACCAAGGCTGACAAACTTGTAAGCTGGGGGAGAAGATGGTCTTTTTGGCCTATGACATTTGGTTTGGCATGTTGCGCCATTGAGATGATGGCAACGGCCGCAAGTCGTTTTGATTTGGCGAGAATTGGTGCTGAGGTCTTTAGACCTTCACCAAGGCACTCGGATGTTATGATAGTTGCAGGAACACTTTCCAAAAAGATGGCTCCGGTATTGAGAAGGCTCTATGATCAGATGCCTAATCCTAAATGGGTTATTTCTATGGGAAGCTGTGCTAATTCCGGCGGAGTTTTTGACACATATAGTGTTACTCAGGGTGTTGACCTCATTGTTCCTGTTGATATCTATGTTCCCGGATGTCCCCCTACACCTGAAACACTCTATGATGCTTACTTGAAATTACAGAATAAATTGAGAATGGGGGGTTCTTTAAATGCTTGATGCAAAAGTGATTGATGCTTTAAAAGAGAAGTTCGGAGAAGATATTGTTAATGTAAGTGAATCTTGCGGTGATTCTATTGTAAATGTCAATCTTGATTCGCTTCACGATATCTTGGGTTTTCTGCATTCCAATCTTTCCTTTGATTATCTGCTTTTTTTGACTGCTGCCGATTATCCCAAAAGAGAAAAACGTTTTGATATAATATATCAGCTGCGTTCGACTGCTACTTTTGACGAGATAAGAATAAAAGCAGAGGTGTCAGATGGCGAGGATGTTGAAAGCGTAAGTGATATATGGGGTAGTGCCATCGGGGATGAATGTGAAACATACGATATGTTCGGCATAAAATTTCTTAACAATGCTGAATTGAGAAGGGCTCTTATGCCTGATGACTGGGAGGGATATCCATTAAGAAAAGAGTATCCTCTTAAGGGGAACGAATTTTCCGATAGGTATTTGGACAAGTATCTACCCGAGGGTCAGCGTCATCAGATAACACATACAAGGATGCCTTAGGAGGTAATATGAGTAGTTCAGATATTAGAACATTAGAGCTTAATATGGGGCCTCAGCATCCGAGTACCCATGGCGTATTGAGATTAGTTTTAAGATTAAACGGTGAAAAAATCGAACATACAACTCCAATAGTGGGCTACCTGCATAGAGGCTTTGAGAAAATGGCAGAAAATATGACTTATCAGCAATTTAATCCTATAACAGATAGGCTGAATTATATAACCAGTATGAACAACAACTTAACTTATGCGATGGCAATGGAAAAACTGCTTGGAGTGGAGGATAAAGTTCCCGAGAGAGCTCAATATATAAGAGTTATTGTGGCTGAATTGAATAGGATTGGTTCACATCTTATTTGGCTTGGAACCCATGCCCTCGATATTGGCGCTATGACGCCATATTTCTATTGTTTCCGCGAAAGAGAAATGATTGTGGATATGTTTGAGGAGATTTCCGGAGCAAGGTTGCTTTATGACTATGTAAGAATCGGAGGAGTGGCTAAGGATATTACTGCAAAATTCATGGATATGCTCAAGGAGTTCATTAAAATTTTTCCCGAGAGACAAAAAGAGTATCACACCCTTTTAACGAAAAACCGTATATGGCTTAAAAGAACAAAAGACGTTGGCGTTATAAACGCTGAGGATGCCATTAATTGGGGTATTTCAGGACCTGCCTTAAGGGGTAGCGGAATAGAATGGGATTTAAGAAAAAAGAAACCCTATGCAGTATATTCAGAATTAAATTTTGATATACCTTATTATCCTGAGGGCGATGTATATGCAAGGTATCTTGTAAGAATGGATGAGATGTTGCAGAGTATAAGGATATTGGAGCAGTGCATAAACAAGATTCCTGAGGGCCCTTATATGATGGATGAATTTAAAAAGGTTTCAAAGCCTATAAAGCCACCGGCAGGTGAGTCTTATGGATATGCAGAGAATCCTACAGGAGAATTGGGATTTTATATTATAAGCGAGGGTAAAAATAAGCCCTACAGAATGAAAATAAGGGCTCCGTCCTTCGTACATGCATATGCTTTACCCTTCATGATAAAGGGTTCTTTGCTTTCGGATGTTGTTGCTGTAATAGGAAGTCTTGATTTTGTTTTTGGCGAAAGTGACAGGTAGTGAGGTGAAAATATGTCTATTGTAATATGGGGTATAATAAAATTCATTGTAGTACTAAGCATTGTTAGTGTTTATGTTTTGTTTATGACATGGTTTGACAGAAAGGTCATAGCAAGAATGCAAAACAGGGTAGGCCCGAAATTGATAGGTTTTCATGGGCTG
This sequence comes from uncultured Desulfurellaceae bacterium, assembly GCA_913056505.1. Classification (GTDB taxonomy): domain Bacteria; phylum Campylobacterota_A; class Desulfurellia; order Desulfurellales; family Hippeaceae; genus CAJXLZ01. The sequence goes on along the minus strand of CAJXLZ010000060.1, from coordinate 2,386 downwards.
TGGCAGCCATTGGCTGATGCTATTAAATCTTTATGGAAAGAGGATACGGTGCCGGATAAATCTTATAAGTTTATGTTCTGGTTAGCTCCGATCATAAGCATTACTACTGCATTTGCCATATCCTTTGTTATTCCTTTCGCACCGCCCATAAAAACAGCAAGTGGAATATTTCATTTTTCCGTTGCGCATCTTAATGTTGCAATTCTTTTTGTTTTTGCTTTTTTGGGTCTTTCTTCTTACGGTGTTTTGTATGCAGGTATTTCTTCAGGCGGAAGTAAATATCCTTTTATCGGGGCTCAAAGAGAAGGAGCGCAGATGATAAGCTATGAAATAATTCTTGCGCTTTCCATTCTAAATCCTATTCTTATGAGTCAATCCCTTAATTTTGAGACCATTGTTGCGGCACAGACGCACCATTTGTGGTATGTTTTTTACCAGCCCGTTGCTTTTATTACTTATTTAATTGCAATGTTTGCAGTGGCAGGAAAGGTTCCATTCGATCTTCCTGAGGCGGAGTCTGAGATTTGCTGTGGATATTTTGTTGAGTACTCCGGCATGAAGATGGGACTTTTTCCTTTTGCTCAATATATAGTTGTGCTCGTTCTTTCTGCAATAATGGTTCTGCTATTTCTCGGCGGATGGACAGGTCCATTCTGGAGTGGAGGTTTCTTTGCTGGGCTTATCTGGTATTGGATTAAGGTTGCCTTTTTTATCTTCCTGTTCACGTGGGCGTGGGCAACATTTCCAAGATATAGATATGATCAGTTAATGGATATAGGATGGAAAATCTTGCTTCCTATAGCGGTATTAAATATCTTCTGGACAGGTTTTGCCTTGACAGTAGGTTTGCCCTTTTTTTAATTAGGAGGTTGTGATGCTATTTAGTGATTTTAGAAAAGGCCTTATGGTTACATTTAAATATCTTTTCAGGAAACCTGTTACGGAAAATTATCCTTATGAGAAGATGAAAATGTCGGAAAGGGCGCGGTGGCTACATCATTTTGAACCGAATAAATGTATAATGTGCAAGATGTGTGAGAATATTTGCCCTTCCAAGTGCATTAAAGTAGATATCGGCAAAAATGCAGAAGGTAAAAGAGAGTTGAATGGGTATAACATAGATATAGACAGATGTGCATTCTGCGGACTATGTGTAGAGGTTTGCCCAACAAAAGCTATTACTATGACAAGCATCCATGAATTTGCAGATTCAGATAGAAAAAATCTTCACTTCAATATGCAAGAGCTTTCGCACACTGGAGAGGCAGAAGAAGAACAGAAGAAGGTGGGATAATCATGGCAGAATTAATATTTTTTGTTTTATCCTTAGCGACAATTGTCGGTGCATTAGGCACCGTAATATCGAAAAATGCTTATGCAAGTGCATTATGGATGATCACATCGTTTATAGGTGTGTCTGGTTTATTCGTAATGCTGAATGCCCCGTTTATAGCAATGTTGCAGATAATCGTCTATGCAGGTGCTATAGCTGTCTTAATTTTGTTCGTAATGATGCTAATGGATAGAAGGGTTCTCGAAGATAAAGAAAGGTTCAATCCTCAATACTTATGGGCTATAGCTTTTGGGCTCGGATTATTGGCGGATATAACTGTTTTGGCATTTAAGTTTAGAATAAATTTATCGCATATCGGAGAAAATCTGACTCTAAACGGAAGCAACACTAAGATGGTAGGCGATATACTATTCAAACGCTACCTTTTTCCTTTTGAACTAATTGCAATAGTACTGCTTGTTGCTCTTGTAGGTGCAATTGTTCTGACAAAGAAAGATAAGAAGGAGGTAGAATAATGTTTGTAGAATATATGGTTGTATCGGCACTGTTATTTGCTATAGGTGCAACAGGCGTTATGATCAGAAGAAATTTTTTGATTGTGCTTATGTCTTTGGAATTAATGCTTAACGGCGCAGGTATAATGCTGATTACAATGTCATATTATCTCGGCGATGTATCGGGTCAAATTATGTTCATTTTTGTAGCGGCAATTGCGGCAAGCGAAACGGCCGTAGGTTTAGCCATTGCAATAATGATGTATAAGAAAAAGAGAAGTTTGGACATCAATGACTTCTCTGCATTAAGAAAGTAAAGGGGAAGTAATTATGAGTTTGATTTTATTGTTGACCATACTTGTCCCGTTAGCCGGTGCATTTATTAACGGCGTTTTCGGTCGATGGACTAAACCTTATGCAGGTATCCTGGCATCTTTGGCTTTGGCTGTCTCTTTTATACTGGGACTGTTCCCTATAATGTCTGTGCTTAACGGACATATTATTCAATTTACTTACTATACATGGATACCTTTGGGAAATATCCAAATACCATTTGGTCTTAGAGTAGATAGTCTAAGTGCAATTATGCTGTTTGTTG
>CAJXLZ010000059.1 GCA_913056505.1 uncultured Desulfurellaceae bacterium | reverse complement strand
ACTAATGATGGTCTTTTTGGGCGGCATGATCGGCGGCCTGGTTATCGCTATGTATCTGCCGATTTTCTCTATGGCAGGTGCTGTTGGCGGCGGGTGATGTTGGCGGGTGATACCAACACGTCCCCAAAGAGCCTTAAACTCATGCATTATATGTTTATAACATTTATATTTTAACGATAGATTATTTCTACTCAACAGGTTTACAAGCAAATTTAATCAGTAGCCGCTCAGCTTATCAATGAATACGGAGGTTGCAATAACATGACCCTTACTAAGGCAGATCTCGTCCAGAAAGTATATGAAGAACATGATTTAACTAAATATCAGGCCTCTGAAGTTGTGGAGACATTTTTGTCTATTTCTAAAATTTGTCTGGAAAATGGCGAAAATCTATTGATTAGCGGCTTTGGAAAATTTAATGTTAAACAAAAAAACTCCCGTCGGGGCAGAAATCCCCAAACCGGTCAAGATCTTATTCTTGATGCCAGAAAGGTTGTGACATTCAAACCGTCTGGGCTTCTGCGAGACAAAATAAACAACTAACGAATCTGGCTGGTATATTTCCTATAGTAAGCGTCCCATGAACGCCCTGTTGCATGCACGCTTAAGCCCCCCCTACGAGCAATTCTTTTTGGATTGCTCGTTTTTTTTATTCTACCATCGGCTTAATTATGTTAAAAAAGTTGGTAAATATTTACAAAAGTTGTGCCCCTTATTCATGTAATCCTTGGGAAATATAATGGTAAAAAAACTTATTGAATTGGCAAAATTAGTAAATTCTGATTTTGACGGAAATGAAGAGGTAGAAATTACGGGAGTCGCAAATCTTGAAGATGCGAAACCAGGAGACATTACCTTTCTGGCTGACGCACGGCAATTAGCCCTTCTTGACACGACAAAAGCTTCTGCTGTCATTGTCCCTAAGAAGGTAAAGGACGCTCCTCTACCAATTCTCAAAGTTAACGATCCATACCTGGCTATTGCCATTGTTCATAATCTTTTCGCAACACGTCCATTTGTAGCTTCTGGCCAACACCCCAAAGCCGTCGTCGGCAATAATTGTCAGATATCTTCCGAGATATCTATCGGCCCAATGGCAGTCATTGGTGACCGGGTAATTATTGGTGATCGGGTAATTATTCATCCAGGGGTGGTTATTGGCGATGATGTTGAAATTGGCGATGACACCGTGCTGCACGCTAATGTTATCATCGGCCATGGCTGTAAATTGGCTAATAGAATTATAATCCATCCTGGCACTGTTGTTGGGGCGGATGGGTTCGGATATGCCGCTGACCAGTACGGCCACCACATTAAGAGGCCGCAGGTAGGCTTTGTGCAAATTGACGATGATGTTGAAATTGGTGCAAACGCTTGCGTGGATCGAGCTACTTTTGGGTATACCTGGATCAAAAGAGGTTGCAAGCTTGACAATTTGGTACAAATTGCGCATAACGCCATAATTGGTGAAGACTCAATCATTGTCTCCCAGGCCGGGGTCGCCGGCAGTACCATTCTGGGGACAGGGGTTATTCTAGGTGGACAAGTCGGGGTATCCGGCCATCTATCCATTGGCGACCGGGTAATGGTTGGCGCTAAATCAGGCATTCATAGCAGCCTGCCTGATAATGAAGTAGTCTCCGGCTATCCCGCTTTTTCTCATAAACTATGGCTGAGGGCATGCGCCGTTATACCTCGTTTACCTGAATTGTTTAAGGATGTGAGAAAACTTAAACGACACTATAAGGAACAAGAAAAATCATGACTAAAGAATTTACGCCGCTTGATATTGTAGAAATTTTAAAAATTCTTCCGCATCGATACCCCTTCGTTATGGTCGACAAAGTTCTTGATATGCGCAAGGATGAATGGATAAAGGGCATAAAAAACGTTACAATGAATGAAAATTTTTTCCAGGGGCATTTTCCTTTAAAATCAGTTATGCCAGGGGTTTTAGTTATTGAAGCAATGGCTCAGGCAGGTGGCATATTGGCATTTTCATCAATGGATGAAGATGAATATAAAGAAGCCGTAGAAAAGAAAAAAACTGTGTACTTTATGGAAGTTGATAAAGCTAAATTTAGAAGGCCAGTGGTTCCTGGCGATACACTCATAATGAAGGTTGAAATATTAAAATATAAAATGGAAGTTTGGAAAATGAAGGGCGAATGTTTTGTTGATGATAAATTGGTTGCAGAAGCTATTATGATGGCAAAGGTGAGTTAGGGGAGATATTGTGGTTGATATACACCCCACAGCTATAATTGATGATAAGGTAGAAATAGGTGAAAATGTAAAGATCGGTCCATATGCTTATATAAAAAACAATGTGAAAATAGGTGATAATAGTGTTATTGATAGTGGTGTTGTTATTGATATGTACACAACTATAGGAAAAAATTGCCATATTTTTCATGGAGCATCTGTCGGAACAATACCTCAAGATTTGAAATTTAAGGGCGAAATAAGTGAGCTTAAAATCGGAGATAATACTACAATTAGAGAGTTCTGTATGATAAACAGGGGTACAAAAGGTGGCGGAGGATTAACAAAAATAGGGAATAACAATTTACTGATGGCCTATGTTCACATAGCGCACGACTGTATCTTGGGAGATAATATAATAGTGGCAAATGCTGTGCAGTTTGCCGGCCATATAATTGTAGAGGATAAGGCTGTAATTGGCGGGATGAGCGCGATACACCAATTTGTGCGTATAGGCCAATTGGCTATGGTGGGCGGTATGAGCGGTATTGCGCAGGACGTTGCCCCATTTACCCTTGCCGTGGGCAATAGGGCGCATTTGAGTGGCCTTAACCTATTGGGTTTGAAAAGGGCAAATTTTTCTTATGAAGAGATAAATGATCTGAAGAATGCATATAGGGTTATTTTCAGGAGTAATTTAACATTTAATGAGGCTTATGAAAGGTTAAAGAACTCTAAATCTAAAAATGTTATACATATGATAGAATTTTTGAAAAATTCCAAGAGGGGATTCTGCAGGAATAGATGAGTATATTAATTGCTCTTGGTGAGAAATCCGCAGAAAATTATGCATCCCTGCTTGTCGATAAATTAGAAAATATTGACCCTGAACTCTGCATCTATTCTATATGTGGAAACCTCATTGAAAAAAAAACAAAAAAAATAGCTGATTATAGAGATATATCCGTAATAGGTTTTAAAGAGGCGATGAGCATAGTAGGCAAGGCTTTAAAATTATTGAAGCAGGTGAAACGCTTTATATTAGACAATAATATAGATCTGATTGTATTGATTGATTTTCCCGAATTCAATATAAAGCTCGCTCGCTTTGCAAAGAAACACAATGTTAAAGTGGTCTATTATATAAATCCAAAGGTATGGGCATGGAGATCTTACAGAATGCATGCACTTTTTAAATATAGCGATGCTATTATACCTATACTGCCTTTTGAGAAGAGTTTTTTTTCAATCAAGGGTATGGATAAAAATAAGATATTTTATTTTGGACATCCTATAATAGATCTACTCCATAATAAAGTGGGAACGCATAAAAAGCAAAATTTGATACTCATTATGCCAGGATCCAGAAAAATTGAAATTGAAAATAATGCTCCTGTTATGTTTGAAGCAGCTAAGAAAATAAATGACAATTTCAGCGGTTTTGAGTTTGTATGGGTACTACCGGATGAATTTGATAGTGAATATGCTACCGATATTTTGAAAGGCTTTGAGTTTATATCAATAAAACGTAATGTGTATGATCTTATGGATTCAGCCTACTTCGGCATTTTGAAGAGTGGAACGACAACATTGGAGGCTGCTATATTTGCTTTACCTATGGTTGTTGTTTATAAACTATCAAAAATAAGCTATTTTCTTGGGAAAATACTTATAAACAATGTGCGATTCATATCGCTTCCCAATATAATATCCGGGAAGATGATAGTCAAAGAACTTATAGAAGATAGTGCTAATGCTGATACTATATATGATGAATTTGTAAGAATTCATAGCAATAAAACCCTATACAATAATATAAAAAACGATTTGATGAATATTGCCTATTCTCTCGGAGAATATCCTGTAACTGACAAGATAGCAAAAAAGATCTACTCTATGGTATGAAAGCGCTGCTTCTCTATCTGATTATTCGCATATATAGGTTGTTCTGTTTTATTAAGGTTACACGTTCCATGGATAGCTATAAAACGCCTGTTATATATGCTTTCTGGCATAACAGTATACTATTATTGCCCTTTGCAAGGGATAAAAGAAGGAAGATCAAAATATTGATAAGTACGCATGCAGACGGTAAATTGGCAAGCGGTGTCATAAAATATTTTAATCTTGGGACAGTCGGCGGGTCAAGCCATAGGAATCCGCAAAAGGCGTTTAGGGAAATGGTCAAAGCACTACGGGATGGATATGACATAGGAATAACACCTGATGGCCCTAAAGGACCCGCAAAAAAAGTTAAAAGAGGGGTTATTGAACTTGCATATATAACAAAAGCTCCTATTATTCCTGTAGTTTTGTCTGTAAATGCCGCATGGTATTTGAATAGTTGGGATGGATTTATTATACCCAAGCCTTTTTCAAGTGTAAAGTATAGCTTGCTTGAGCCAATTTATATTAAAAATAAAGATGAGATGGACAAAAAGTCTAAAGAATTAGAGAATGCGTTGAACAATGCATATATTGAATAATACAGAACATGTAAAAAAGTTGCAAAAACAATTATCGCCTATACTAATACCTATTTCCTATATATATCAAGGTGCAGTTTATTTAAAGAATATATTATATGATAAGTCAGTCAAGACGCCGGAGCATTTTGATAAAATCAAAATCATCAGCGTAGGCAATATAGCAGTGGGCGGTGTAGGCAAAACGCCTGTTGTCATAGAGATTGCCAATAGGCTAAAAAAATACGGCAGTGTATGCATAATAACAAATGCATACACAGCTGAAGATAAAAGTACGAATATTGTGGCTTTTAATGGCCATATATTTAAAAAACCGCCGTCTATTGCAGACGAGACCTATCTAATAGCAAAAAAAACTTATGTTAATGTTATAAGCTCAAAAGATAGACGTAGAGCTATACTATTGAGCAGGGATATGAAATCGGATTATGTGATTTTAGATGATGGGCTGCAGAAAAGAAATATTAGCAGGGATTATGATATCTGCGTTGTAGATAAACAATCTATATATGAAGATGGACACTATTTACCGGCAGGTTTTCTAAGGGATTCCAAAGCTTCTATCAATAGGTGCGATTTTTTGATATGCGTAGATAAAAAAGGTATAGCTAACAAAGCCTTTGAATGCAATGAAGCGAAGGTAGTGGTTAAGGGCATATTTGGTGGGCAATCTGAGAATAGTCGCAAAAAATCAGCTTTTTTATTTTGTGGTATAGGGAAACCTTTAGGATTTTTAAAAAGCGTTAAAGATTTGGGTATAGATGTTAAAGGCTATAGATTTTTTGATGACCATCATATATATTCAGATAGTGAAATTGATGCTTTAAAGAAAGAAAAGGAAAAGTGTGGTGCGGATTTGCTGTTAACGACCTACAAAGATTTTGTAAAATTAAACACAGACGGTATTTGTTACTTGGACATATCACTTGAAATTGAAAATATAGACAAAATTATAGACAGGATAAGATGAAAGTAGATAAAAAAAATGCCAGCCGTCTGTTTTTCTATATTAAACCATATATAGGGCGCTTAATTTTATCTGTTATATCTATGGCTATTGTGGGTGCGCTCACAGGTGCAGCGGCATATTTAATAAAACCTACCCTAAATCAGATATTTATATCAAAGAATGAAAAGATGCTGATACTTTTGCCTTTTGCAATTATAGCTGTCTATTTTTTTAAAGGACTGTTTTCTTATATACAGGCATATCAGACGGCTTTTATAGCAGAGAAGATTCTTTTTAAGATAAGAAATCAGCTATTTGATCATATGATTAGACTATCGATGGATTTTTTTGATAAATTCAATACGGGTGAACTACTGTCACGATTATTAAATGACAGCGAGCAGATGCAGAATAGTATTGCGAAGATTATGCCAAACACTATAAAAGAATCATTTAGTATCGTTTTTTTGCTTGTGGTTATATATGTTAATAATGTGAAACTTGCACTTATTGCTACTATAGGTTTTCCTTTGGCTATCTATCCCATAATCCTACTTGGGCGCAAGATGCGCAAGATAGGTAAAAAAAGACAGATTTCTATTGCAGGCATAACTACAATGCTTCAGGAGACGCTGGTTAATATACGGCTTATCAAAGCTTTTGTGACTGAAAAGAAGGAATCCAAGAATTTTGCGGATAAAAGCGATGCGTTTTTGAATATTAATCTTCGCAGTGTGAGAGTATCAGAAATTACAAGTCCTTTGATGGAGTTTATAGGTTCTTTAGCAGTTGCTTTACTGATATGGTTTGGAGGAATGTTGGTGTTTAAAGATGAGATGACAGTGGGTGGGTTTTTCTCATTTATAGCCGCTTTGCTGATGCTTTATAAGCCGTTTAAAACTGTAGCCAAGGCAAATAATGAGATAAACTCATCTATAGCATCGATTGAGCGTATATTTGAAATATTGGATATGCATCCTACCATTATTAATAATAAAAAGTATCAATTTAATGGTGTTAA
>CAJXLZ010000058.1 GCA_913056505.1 uncultured Desulfurellaceae bacterium | reverse complement strand
TAGCTGTGGGCAGTTGCGTTAAGTATGCTATAGATGCATATGAAACATTGGATAGAGAGAATATTCACCCCGAGATAGTTAATGCTCGATTTATCAAACCTTTTGATGAGGATTATATAAATAATAAATTAAGCAAATTTTCTTCTGTGGTTGTTATGGAAGAGGGCACAAAAATTGGCGGTTTAGGCTCTTCGATAGCAAAATACATTTTAGAGAAGGGTATTCAGATTAAATTTAAGCACCTTGCTCTGCCTGATAAGTATATTGAGCAAGGTGATATGGAATTTTTAAGAAATTTATACGGATTAAGCGCAGATCATCTGATAAAAGTTGTTAGGTCATTATCTAAATAGATAGCTTTTCTGCATTCTATATAGTTTTTGGCACCGAATTTAGACTCAATAATAACAAATGAGGCGCTGTTTTTCCGGTTGCCGTAGACAGGGCATATATTTTTGATGCCAAACCCGTTATTGCTGATTTTTTGCATCACTTCAAACATTCTTGTGGGATGATAGCTAATTTTTAAAATACCTTTATTTTTTATTATGCCTTTGAATGATGATAAGCAATGTTCAAATCCTTCTTTTTCAAATTTTTCCGAGTAGAATTTTTTTGATGGTCTATAATTTGAATTAAAATAGGGCGGATTGCTTATTATAAGATCGACGCTGTTTTTATCTATTTCCGTTATATTTTGCAAGACCTCAATATTATGCAAAGAATTTAACTCAATATTTTTTTCTATAATTTCAGCCATATTTTTATTCGATTCAATAGCATAAATCTTTGTTTTTTTATCTAAAAACTTTGAAAGTAGTATAGAAATAATTCCGCTGCCGCTGCCAAAATCGACTATATTCTTTAAATTATTGTAACGCCCTATATCTTTTGTTAGTATAAACGGCTCCATTGAAAAGTGATAACCGTATTTAGGTTGGTAAATTTTAAATGAATTAAAAACGTGAAGTTGAAGTTCCATCAAAATTAAAGGTAAGATAATGATAAATTAAAAAGTTTACATAATGTAAATTATCAGAAGTTAATCTACCATCTGTTTCATATGGATATAGCTTCCTGACGCAAGTTCATCTGCATGGCTCTCAATACAGTTTTCTCTTTATCGGGACTTCCAACAATCTCATATGCTTTTTTATCTTCCAATACCTTTTTTACAAGTTTATAGTTTAGGTCATGCCCTGACTTATAAGCTATGTATTTCCCGCGTATGTCAGCACCAAGCATAGATATATCGCCCATAGCATCAAGTATCTTATGTCTTACAAATTCGTCTTTGTATCTTAAAGGATCTTCATTAACTATTCCATATTCATCCACAACAATGGCATTATCCAAGCTGCCGCCATTTGCAAGGTTGTGAGCTTGTAAATACTCAATGTCTTTTAGAAACCCAAATGTTCTGGCTTTGCTTATCTCCTTTACAAAATTATTTTCATTTAATGAGATACACATTTTCTGTTTCTGTATAAAATAATTATCGAAATTGATGGAACAATTTATTTCGAATTTACTAGAGGGTATTATGGCAGCAAATTTCCCTTTTTCCTTTATTCTTACAGGTTTTTTTATAATGATAACACTTCTATACGCATTTTGTTTAACAATGCCCGCAGTTTTAATGAGATATATCCACGGCGCGGCTGAACCATCCATTATAGGCACTTCCTCCGCATTTATTCTAACAATAATGTTATCTATATGCAGGCCGAAGAGCGCAGCCAATAAATGCTCCACAGTTCTTATGTAAACACCATCTTTGCTTATTGTAGTGGCAAGCTGTGTATCTGCAACATTTTCCGGATTAGCTTCTATTCTTTTATTTCTATCTTCCCTTAAAAATACTATGCCTGTGTTAATTTCCGCAGGTTCGAGAATAACTTTTACCCTTTTGCCACTATGTAAACCAACTCCAGATGCTTGAATACTATTATTAAGCGTTCTTTGTTTTCTCATGAACACACTCCCTTTTTCTATTTTATTATGGAAGCAAATTCTGCAAATAGATGCTTCGCATCATGAGGGCCGGGCGAGCTTTCAGGATGATACTGCACAGAGAATATAGGTAGCTCTTTATGTTTCATGCCCTCGACGCTTCCGTCATTCAAATTTATATGTGTAACAGCAAACCCTTGTTCTTTTAAACTTGACTCGTCAGCAGCATAATTATGATTTTGGGATGTCGTATAAATTTTGTTTGTATTGAGTTCTTTAACGGGATGATTTCCTCCATGATGACCAAACTTCATCTTATATATGCTAATATTGAAACAACGCGCTATAATCTGATGCCCAAAACATATGCCAAATGTTGGATATTTTAAAATTATTTTTTTAATTTCACCTATCCATTTTTCGTCTATACCTCTTGGATCTCCCGGTCCATTGGATAGAAATACAGCATCAGGCTCTAATAATTCCACATCTTTAAAATATGTATAAGCAGGAACCACTGTAACATTGAAGCCTACATACTTTAAGTGCCTTAAAATATTTCTTTTAACACCAAAGTCAATAACGGTAATATTTTTCCCGTTCGCAATTTTACAGTGCTTATGTTTGGCAAAATCAAACTCAAATAAACTATCTTCCCATTTATACGGTTCTTTGCAGCTGACATATTTCACCATATCTCTGCCTATTATTGATTCGGACTTTTTAAGCATTTCTTTTAACTCATCTTTTTTGTCCGTTTCTGAAGAAATGACGCCTTTTAAAGAACCGTTTATGCGCAATATTCTCGTTAATTGCCTTGTATCCACATTGCTTATGCCGACAATGTTATGCTTTTTTAAATATTTATCAATATCTAACGAGGATCTGAAATTTGATGCAATTTTAGAATATTCTTTAACAACAAAGCCTTCCACAAAGGACTTATCCGATTCGGAATCTTCATCGTTCGTACCATAGTTTCCAATTTGTGTATAGGTCATTACCACTATTTGGCCTTTGTATGAGGGATCCGTAAGAATTTCTTGATATCCGCTCATACTTGTATTGAATATGAACTCCCCTACCCTGGTACCTATAGTTCCAAAAGCTTCCCCTTCTAAGAAGGCACCATTTTCCAGCAATATATAAGCTTTTTTCATTTTAGAAACCGTTTACTCATTTCCTCTTCATAAAGTTTATTAAAAGCAGTATCCCATTCAATACTACCCGGAATAAGCTTCTTTTTTCTGCTGTTTAAGTTTTCCATAACAGATTCATATACATCATCTTCAATTGAAAAATATTTCTCTATAGTGTTTGATATGTTGTTTCTTATTAGATTTTCTTCTGCTAAAAAATCTGCCGCACCGCTTGTCTTTATTTTCTTAATTACATTTTCTGCCAAATACCTAATTCTTCCTTTGCTGTATCTCACAATAAAAACCCTTCTTTTTTAGCAACTTTTCTCTTAGCCATGGCAAACAATTTTGAACTATCCGCCTTTTCATCTTCTATTTCTTTAGAAAATTGTTCTAAAATTTCCTTCGTCATTCTATCTATCTTTCTCTCATTTTCTACATCTTCTGTTAGAACATCCCTAACGATAGACCGTAAAACAGAAATATCCTTATTAAGTTTTAAAAATCCCTCTTTCATTATGTTAGAAACTATTTTATCCGATATTAACTCAATCTCCATAAGCTTAAGTGCCACAATTACATCTCCTTAATCCAACTATGACTTATACATAATTTTATAGCAAAACTCAACCCATTATACTTAATTTATTTTCACTTTTATTAAAAAATCTTTTTATATTAGGTAAATGTCTAATAATCATTAGAAAAAGCAAAAAAGTGAAAAAGATGCCTTTTATAACGCCGTACGATAAAAAACAAATTAAAGTAGATATGCTAAATGATATAAGTGCTGCAATGGAAGAATATTTGGTGCTCACAAGTATTATAATCCAAACTGCCATTCCCGACAGTGAGGCATAAGGGGCAATAACCATAGCAGAACCATAAGTAGTTGCCACGCCCTTCCCGCCTTTGAATTTCAAAAACAGACTGAAATCATGACCCAAAATTACACCTATAGCAGCTACATACATAACAATTTGCATGGTATCAAAAATTGTTTTTAATAAGATAACGGCTAAGGCGCCTTTGGCAAAATCAAGGATTAATGCTAAAGCCCCCTCTTTTTTTCCTACTGTTCTATAAACATTTGTTGCCCCTATGTTGCCGCTACCAAGATTTCTTATATCCACACCCTTTATTTTGGCAATCAAAAAACCAAAAGGTACGCTTCCCAATATGAAAGAAGCTATTGCAGTTATGATGTACGGTATATATATTTTGTAAATTTAATCTATCCTTTTTCTTCTAATAAAAGCCGGAATATCTAATTTGTCATCTATTGGCATGTCCGACTGTTTTTTTATGTCATTAATAAGCTCAGAATTTACTTCTTTATATGTGAATTTGTTTATTCTTTTACCGGATTTCCCCGATAAATCACTAAAGCCTGTTGCTATTATTGTAATTCTAACCCTGTCTTTTAATGAATCATCGACTATAAAACCGTATTTAAAGATAGCTTTTTCGTTCATATTTTTTTCAATCAAAGATGTAGCCTCATTTAATTCATCTAAACCGAAATTTTCGCTTGCCGTTATGTTCATTATTATGCCCTTAGCGCCGTGTATACTTGCATTTTCCAAGAGTGGATTAGAAATAGCCAATTCCGTAGCTTTTGCTACTCTATTTTCGCCGGTTTCGTTGGAAGCTTCTCCTATTCCCATTAGCGCTACACCCTTTTCGGACATTATCGTCTGAACATCTGCGAAATCTATATTCATAATTATTCTGGCTCCATTATTCGGTTTTTGTATTAAGTCTACAATGCTTTGGACAGCTTGCCTCAATACATCGTCTACTTTTTTAAATGCTTCCAAAAGTGATAAGTTTTTATATACATCGAGCAGTCTCTGATTAGGTATAACTATAATACTGTCAACATTTTCCTTTAGTTCTTCAATACCCTTTGACGCAATTTCCTTTTTAAGTTTGCCTTCGCACTCAAATGGTTTAGTAACAACTCCTATGGTCAATATATCTAAGTCTTTTGCAATTTTTGCTACAACCGGAGAAGCGCCGGTTCCCGTTCCGCCACCCATTCCCGCAGCAACAAAAACCATATCTGAACCTTTTAGTATATCTTCAATCTCTTTTGTATTTTCTTCCGCCGCCAATCTGCCTTTTTCCGGGTTACTGCCTGCGCCTAGCCCTCTTGTTAATTTTTTTCCTATTTGTATTTTTGTGTCTGAGATTGAAGCATTCAATGCTTGAATATCTGTGTTTACACTTATAAAATCAACATTAGATATACCATACTTAACCATATTATTCACAGCATTGCTTCCACCACCCCCAATACCTATTACCTTTATAATAGCGCCTTCAACATTTTTTTCATTATTATCATTCATACTAAGAACCTCCAGTTAAAGCATATCCTTTATCCAACTTTTCATTTTTCTAAATATAGCAGAGAACATCTCTTTATCTTCCCGTGCTTTGTTAAAAGAATCGACATTTTTATGTTCTTTTGCTTGATCAAAACCATAGAGAACCAATCCAACACCTGTTGCATACATAGGATTATCAACAGCATCTTTTAACCCTATTACGCCAATTGGTTTACCCATTCTAACAGGTAAACCAAATACAGATTCAGCCAAATCAGTGCTACCCTCCATCAAAGCGGAACCACCAGTCAGCACAATTCCTGATGTCAAAATAGGTGCAATGTCCATTTTTTCAAAGTTATCATTTATTAAAGAAAATACTTCCTCCATTCTAGGCTCTATTATCTGCGCCAAAGCTTTTCTTGGTATGACCCTTGAGCCCCTATTGCCGACACCGGGTATTTCAATTGTTTCATCGCTGTCGATCATGTCTGAAACGGCGCACCCATGTTCTATTTTAACTTTTTCAGCTTCCTGAAATGGCGTTCTTAATCCGATAGCGATATCATTGGTTATATGATCACCACCAATAGATATAACAGATGTATGTCTAATAGCATTCGAAACAAATATGGCAATGTCTGTTGTGCCACCACCCATATCAATTAAACCTACACCCAAATCTTTTTCTTCTGGCATAAGAATAGATATACTTGAAGCAATGGGTTGCAAAACTATATTATCAACCTTTAGACCGCTTTTTTGGCAGCATTTAACTATATTCTGAACACTTGCAATTGCTCCTGTTACTATATGTACTTTGACTTCAAGCCTGGTACCGCTCATACCACGCGGTTCTTTTATTCCGTCCTGATCATCAACGATAAACTCTTGAGGAATTATATGTATAATCTCTCTATCGGGAGGAATCGCAACTGCTTTTGCAGCATCTATAACACGTCTGATATCGGATTCTGAAACTTCTGAATTTTTTATTGCAACAACGCCTGACGAATTGTATGAGCGTATGTGACTGCCGGCAATACCTGTGTATACGCTAGTTATTTTATGTCCACTCATTCTTTCAGCTTGAGATACTGCTCTTTTTATGGACATAACAGCATCATCTATGTTAATCACAACGCCCTTTCTTAGTCCTTTCGAGGGGGATTGTCCGATGCCTATAATTTTTATTTTACCCTCTTGAGTATCTTGACCAACAACAGCGCATACCTTTGTAGTGCCTATATCCAATCCAACTATCGTATTGTCTACCTTTTCAGCCA
>CAJXLZ010000057.1 GCA_913056505.1 uncultured Desulfurellaceae bacterium | reverse complement strand
TAATAACTCCAATGTTTAGGCCGGATGAAGCCTCAAAATTTATGGTTAACCCCAATATGTATAACAGTTATTATAATGCGTATAGATCGATAGGTAAGAGAAAACTCAATGAATTGATTGTCTTGCTGCATGATTTGGATGTAATCTTTAAAACCTCAGCCATAAGCTCCTTTAAAGAATTATTAAAAATTAGACTTTTTAATTGGTTGCATAAAAAATAGATATTTGGTGGAGACGGCGGGATTTGAACCCGCGTCCAGGTGTGCGTCGAGCTCTAATGCTTTTTATATGCATAGCTACTTTTTATAGCTTGCTTAAGCAAAAAGTAGCAAAGCTTTAAGCAAGCCTTTCGGTTTTATTTACTCATCAAAATGGAAACCGGAAGAAACACTTTGATGAGCCATTGCTCGATATTAGATTACTTAAAGAGACCGCAATGGAAGTCTCTTTAGTAACCTCAGCCGCTATTCTAAGCAGCTAATGCGTATTCGTTATTTTCTGCGTTTATTTTTCCTTGCCGATTTAACGAGCCAGCAAGAACTCGGCATAACATTAGAGCGCTAAAACACCCTGTCGAACCCAAATACGTCCCCAAAGCTACTTAAATAATAAACCTATACGATAAAAAGTCAATATAACTAATTATAAGATTCTTTTGTCCCTATTTTTTTTGAATATATTCTATATGTTTTATAGTATTCTACATTCATCTTTGAAACTGAAGGTTTGATAATGTCTTCATTATCCTCCAAAATCCAGGAAAGCTCCCCGCCTCTACCATTTCTTTTTTCAACTATATCGAAACTGCTTATATACAAAAGCAGATCAACGCCCATATGTCTACATTCGGGCAGAACGCCCAATGTAATAAGCCTGTAGTTATCTATTTTTTTCATTTTATAGAGCAATTGCAACGCATTAAAGGGTGTAATTTTTCCGTTTGCATACTTTAGAACCTGATTAAAATCCGGTATAATTGCAGAAAAACCACACGGCTTTGAGTCTTTCTCTGCAATTATAACCAATTCCTCCGGTATAATTGTTTTAAAGTCCTGTGTGCCGAACTCAAATTCCTCTTTTTCAACAGGCACAAATCCCCAGTTATCATTCCAAGCTCTATTATAAATTTCTCTTATTATTTCAATATCGCTGTTAAACTGTTTTTTAGAAAAATTTCTCAAGGTTATGCCGTGTTTTTTTTTAACATAATCCGCAAGTTTTGTAAGATATTTTTTCGGCTTATTAGCTGTAGATAGGTAAAAAGCAAGTAGATCTTTATCTTTTTTAAATCCATATTTTTCAGCTAATTCCAAATAATACCTTCTGTTGTATGGCATCATAAAAACGGGTTCCTGATAAAATCCTTTACATAAAAAACCGCAGGTGTCATTCATGGAAGGATTTACAGGTCCGCGTATAACATTCATTCCATTTTTAAGAAGATAATCTTCTGCTGCTTGGAATAGTTTATTTGATACCCTGTAGTCATCAACACTCTCAAAAAAACCGAAAAAACCTATTTTGTCGTTATATTTCTTATTATGATTGCGATTAATTATAGCGGCTATCCTGCCTACAAACGCACCATTATCATATGCTATAAACAGTTTTCTTGATGCATTTTTATAGAATGGGTTTTTCTTGTCATCTAAAAGTTTTTTTTCTTCTTTTATAAGCGGAGGAACAAATAGTTTATCGCCCTTATACATAAGGGTTTGGATTTTTATAAATAGATCTAAATCTTCAGTCTCTTTTACAGTTATCATATGACGTTTAGTTCTTTGCCAACTTCATACATCTGTTTAAGTGCATAATCTATCTGCTCAAATGTATGCGTAGCCATCAAACTTAAACGTATAAGTGTTTTATTCTTGGGAACTGCCGGAGACACAACAGGATTGACAAACACACCTCTGTCAAATAACATCTTTCTCATCAGTAGCACCTTTTCATCATCACCTATGATGACAGGTATTATAGGCGTGCAGCTTGTTCCTGTATCATATCCCATCTTGTGCAAGCCATCTCTCATTCTGTTAGTATTGTCCCACAATTTATCTATTAATCCTTGATTATTCTTCATTATCTCCAAACTTGCCAAAACAGCGGCTGTTGAAGCAGGTGTTATACTTGCAGAAAATATAAGGCTTCTCGCGAAATGGCGAAGATAAGTTATAACATAGCTATCTGCGGCAAGAAAGCCGCCAAGTGATGCGAAAGATTTGCTGAATGTGCCCATTATTATATCTACTTCATCGGTTAAACCGAAATAATCTGCTGTTCCCCTGCCGTTTTTGCCTATAACACCTAATGCATGGGCATCATCAACCATCAATCTTGCATTATAACGTTTTTTTAGCTTAACTATCTCTTTAAGATTTGCAATATCCCCATCCATGCTGTAGACGCCGTCTACTACTATCATTTTAGGCGTATCTATATCGATTGATGCGAGCACGCGCTCTAAGGATTTCATATCGTTATGCACAAATCTTTTAACCTCTCCATAGGATAGCTTGGTGCCATCAACAATGCTTGCATGGTCGGATTTATCTAAGATGACATATTCTCCTTTATTAACAAGGCCAGCTATTGCACCCAAATTTGACTGAAATCCAGTACTGAATAAGAGCGCTTCTTCTTTATGAACAAAATCAGCAAGTTGACTTTCCAATTCGGCATGTATATCCAGACTTCCATTCAAAAAACGTGAACCTGCACAACCCGTGCCGTATTTTTTGGTTGCATCTATTGCAGCTTGTTTCACCTTAGGGTGAACTGTTAACCCAAGATAACTGTTTGAGCCGAGCATTAAAACTTTTTTGCCGTTAATTACAACTTCTGTGTCCTGTTCTGATGATATGGGCTGGAAATATGGGTAAAGCCCTAAAGACTTAGTCTCTTCAACCTTAGTAAACTGCCTACACTTATCAAATAAATCCATATATTTTAATTGCACTCTCCTTTATAAATCATCCATTTGTACATAAAAAAACAATTGTTGTCAAGTTATGCAGCTATCTCCTTGTTTAACTTGTACGCCGTAAAGTGAATATTTTATTGAAAGAATAAATAAATTTTGTATTATTGTGCTGATGAGTGAAAAGTATCTTATTATTCAAACGGCTTTTTTGGGTGATGCAATACTAACTGAGCCGCTGATTGAAACAATTAAATTAAATCAGCCTGATGCAGATGTTGCTGTTATGGTTATTCCTCAAAATAAAGATCTGTTTTTGGGAAATCCCAATGTAGACAAGATAATAGCCTACGATAAACATGGTAGCAATAACGGTCTATTGGGTTTAATTAATATTATAAAGGAAGTAAGAAAACATAATTTTGATTATGTGATATCACCGCACATGAGCTTTAGAACATCTTTGCTTGTAATGTTTAGCGGGATAAAAAGAAGGATTGGTTTTCGAGAGGCAAGTTTAAATATTGTATACACCGATTTGGTTAAAAAACCTGAAAATGTACACGATATTTATAAGAATCTGTCTTTACTGAAGCCTCTAAATTTCAAAAAGATAAGTGATAAGATAAGACTATACTATGCAAAAGATAGTGAGGAGTTTTTTGAGGGTATAAAAGAGGCACATAACATAAAAAAGGAAGATAAGATTGTGGGTATAAGCCCGTCTTCTGTTTGGCCCACAAAAAGATGGCCGAAAGAAAGGTTTCTTGATCTCGCAAAAAGGCTGACGGATAGAGGGTTATTTATTGTTCTTTTCGGAACTGAAAAAGACAGTAAAATCACTCAATATATAAAAAATGGCAACAGCCGCATTATTGATCTTGCCGGTAAAACCAGTCTTAATGACCTGTTTTGCGTAATATCAAAAATTAGTCTGTTAATAACAAATGACTCTGCTCCTGTTCATATAGCAAGTGCATACAATACCCCGACAATTGATATTTTCGGACCGACATCACCTTCATTTGGCTTTGCTCCTTTGAGTGAAAAGAGTAAAATTATTGAGGTGAATAATCTTAAGTGCAGACCCTGCAGTAAACATGGAAGCGTATCATGTAAGCATAAACATTTTAAATGTATGATGGATATAGATGTAGATCAAGTATATGAGGCCGCTTTAGAACTGTTATGAAGGTGCTTGTCATACGTTTTTCATCTTTGGGCGATGTAATACTTACGACGGCTTTTTTATATGCATTAAGGAAAGAGTGTAGTAGTTGTGAAATATGGTATGTCACAAAATCCGAATTTGCCGAAATTTTAAAGGATCAGCCATATATTGATAGGCTTATATACCTTGAAAGGAAAGAAAACATTATCCATCTGTCAAAAAGAATAGATGCAGAATTTGATTGCATATTTGATCTTCATAACAATTTACGCAGCACTTTGTTAAGAAATATTATTAAGGCCAAAAAGGTAAAAATTGTAGAAAAACATATACTATACAGGTATAAGTTGCTAAAGAAATCAAAGGGTTTAACGAAATTTATAAAGAATAGAACAACCAAAGATGTTGTGGAGGATGAACTAAATCTATTAAAACCGTATAAACATATTAAAGATGATGCAAACATAAAGCCTGTTCTATATTTAAATAGGACTAAATCGTTTAAAAAACCTGTTATAGCTGTCGCCCCGGGAGCAAGATGGAAGACAAAGCAGTGGCCAACTGAATATTTTATAGAACTGATAAATAAACTTGATATATACTATAATCCTACAATATTGTTGTTTGGTTCGAAAGATGAGGTAAAAATAGCAGATAATATATTCTCAAAAAGTAAAAATGTATTGAATTTTGTAGGTAAGTTGTCTATAGCTGAAACAGCGTCGTATATGAGATCAAGTGATGTTGCAGTAAGCAACGATTCAGGACTGATGCATATGGCAATAGCGTTGGATATTCCTGTTGTTGCAATGTTTGGCCCCACAGTGAAAGGTTTTGGCTTTTTCCCAAGAGGGAGAAATACTATAATAGAGAAAAATTTGGAATGCAGACCATGCTCTATGCACGGCAGCAATAGCTGCAAAATGAACACCTATGAGTGTATGAGATCTATAACGCCGTCAGAGGTGTTTGACGCAGTGAGTAATTTTTTGGAGGATAAAATATGAGTGTACCCGTACTTTTATATCATCATATAAATTATGATGATGATGTGTTGTCTATACCGCCTGAGTTATTTGAGGAACAACTGAAATTTTTGAAGGAAGAGGGATATATATCAATAGGTTCAGAAGAACTTTGCGAATATATGAAAACGGGTAAAAAGAGTTTTAAAAAAGCTGTTATGATAACAATAGATGATGGATATTTGGATACCTGGGTTTATGCATATCCGATTTTGAAAAAATACGGATTTACGGCTACCGCTTTTATAGTGAGCTGGGCAGTGGAAGAAGATGAATATTTAGGGTTTAATTTGGACGATTATTACAGTGGGAAAATTACGAAAGATATGCTGCCAAAGTGCGGTGCAAATTTGATTAACGAAGATGAACGTATAGTAAAATTGGAAAGGCGTTTATGCTGGAGGGAAGTCAGGGAGATGAACAGTAAAGGTATTATAGACATGCAACCCCACAGCAAATTTCACAGAAAAATTTATGCTTCAGATAAGATGATAGGTTTTAATTATCCCCATGATGTGCATACGGCGTGGTATCACATTAAGGGCGATGAGAGATACGGAACGCCGAACTTTGAACGTAAACCCGAGTTAGCCAATAGGCAATTTAGCGTGTATGAGGATTTAAACGATCAGTTGGCTCAATATGTGGTTGATAATGGATATATTAAGTTCTTTGAAAGGAATAATTGGGAGAAGGAACTCTACAATATAGTAGACGAATACAAAAAGAAAAACAGTGTGAACACAATAGGCAGATGGGAAACAGATGAGGAACAATACAAAAGAATTAAAATGGAGTTAGAGGTTACAAAGGGCGAGATAGGATGGGAGACTAAAAAGTTATGTACTACCTTTTCATGGCCATGGGGCGCTTATAACGATCTATCTTTAAAAATAGCTAAAGAGGTGGGGTTTAAGTACTTTTTTACAACAAAAACAGGCTCCAACTCATATGGCGATTCCTGCGATGAAATAAAAAGGTTCGGTGTATGGAAAAAGGATCTTGGTTGGTTTAAATCACGGATAAGATTATATTCAAATAAATTACTATCGAAGGCTTATGGGGCGGTTCATAGAAAAATTTAATATTCTTCATATAGATACAGAGGAGCATCTTGGTGGAGGGGAAAAGCAGCTAAAATTTTTGGTGGATAATTTAGATAGTGATGTTAATTCAACACTTGCATTAAGGGATGCTTTAGAAATAAAGGATTTTTTTAAAGGCAGGAGGGATTGTTATTTTCTCAACTTCCATGGCTCTTTTGATATGTTATCTTTACTAAAGTTAAAAAAAATTATAAAAAAGAACAGGATAAACATTATACATGCACATACTGGACTTGCCGCAAATTATGCTTTTGTCCTAAAACCGTTTGTTGATAAGATTGTAACTACGAGAAGGGTGAGCATCCCTATAAGAAATTGGTTAAGCAAAAAGAAGTATGCTTCATTCGATAAGATCATTGTAGTGTCTCAATCTATCAAAAAACAGTTACATTTTTTAGATAAGAGTAAAATAGAATGGATCGAAAGTGCATTGGATGAGAAATTTTTGGAATGTCCAACAAGAGAGGATGCGATCAATATGCTTCATCTGAATAGGAACAATATGTATATTTGCAATATAGGAAAGATTGAAGAGATGAAGGGTCAGGCATATTTGATAGAGGCTCTTTCTCTCATAAAAAAGGAAAATATTGGCAATGTTAAACTTTTGATTGCAGGGAGG
>CAJXLZ010000056.1 GCA_913056505.1 uncultured Desulfurellaceae bacterium | reverse complement strand
TAAATGTAGAGCAACATCCAAAGAATAACGGTAATATTGCCAAAAATATTATAGCTCCACCCGTAATGGTTAAAAAAATTATAAATATTGATGATATGGAATACAAAACCCCTGTTTTTGTAGGTGCGGGCAGTATAATCGCAGGCAATAAAGACGGCGAGATATATGTTGTATCGATCAATAATTATAAGCTCAGATGGAGGCTTGATTTGGGTGAGCCTATTCAAGCCAAGATATATGCTGATAAGTTTATATATGCAGGCACGCTTGCCGGAAACTTATATAAGATCAGCTTTTCTAAAAAAATATTATGGAAGAAATATTTAGGATACCCCATAGCAGGTTCCATAAAAAAAGTTAAAGATAGATTGTATGTTACAACGGAGAACAATGCACTATACTGCATTAATTCGAATAACGGTGATATTATTTGGAAGTTTTCGAAAGATTACAATATGTTGTCCATAAGAGGAGTATCTTCGGTATTGGATAAAGATGGCATATATCTTGGTTTTAATGACGGCACAATTTCTAAGTTGTCAGAAAACGGAGATCAAATTTGGGAAGCGGAGATGGGCAAGGGGACGCTGTTTGTTGATGTTGATGCAGAGCCTAAAAATTCTGGCGATAAGATATTTGCTGCTGCCGTGAATGGATATATAGAGGCTTTGGATAAAAACAGCGGAGATGTAATATGGAAAAGAAAAATATCAGGATATTCGAACATAGCCATTGGCGAATTTGTACTGTTTATTGCTGATAATGGCGGCAACATACTTGCTATGGATTCATCAAGCGGGGAAGTGCTGTGGAAGAAAAAGATATCAAACAAGGTCAATGTATATGCCCTGCATCTTTCCGGTGATTATCTCTATGCTATAGATAATCACGGTACTTTGGTAGCTTTGGATTCGCTGAGCGGGAAGATTATGGATATAAAGCACATTTCGGGCGAATTTGATTCGAATTTTTCCGCATATAAAGGCAGGTTATATATTATTTCAAGAGGTGGCACTATATACACGATATATTCGCGCAGTGAAAAATGAGTAATCAGTTTTTTAACAACAAAATCGATCAAAACGATAACAAAAAAAATAGGACAAACAACGCCATTAAATTTTTCTTGGTATATGCTGCTATAGCAATATTTATGATATATATGTATCAGTCTTTTTTGTCAAGCCAAAAGACAACTCTATCTTACTCAAAATTTAAGCAATTGGTTCTCCAGGATAAAGTGAAAAGCTGTACTCTTTCTGACAAATATATAAAAGGGGTGTTTACAGAAGATGGAAGCAGAAAAAAATTTATCACAATAGCTGTGAATGATCCGGATCTTGTTAAGCAGCTTCAAAAACACAATGTTGATTTTAGTGGTACTGTCTCGAACACATGGTTAACCAATCTTATTTTAGGATGGATATTGCCATTTGGGTTTCTATTTTTTATCTGGTGGCTGATGAGCAAAAAAATGAAGGGTGCAAGCGGAGGTTTATTTGGATTTGGGAAAGGAAGATATAAAATATATACGCACGAAAGACCTGATGTGAAATTTTCTGATGTTGCCGGCGAAGATGAGGCGAAACAGGAGATAGAAGATGTTGTGGATTTCTTGAAAGACCCTGTAAAATTTCAGCGATTGGGCGGACGAATGCCCAAGGGCGTTTTATTGGTGGGCGCTCCCGGAACAGGAAAAACACTTTTGGCTAAGGCGACGGCAGGAGAGGCTAATGTGCCATTCTTAAGTATAAGCGGCTCTGAATTTATAGAGATGTTTGTAGGCGTAGGGGCAAGCAGGGTCAGGGATATGTTTAGCGAAGCCAAGAAATTAGCTCCTTGTATCGTGTTTATAGACGAGATAGATGCAATAGGAAAAAGTAGGGCTATGGGTGTGGTAACATCCAACGACGAAAGAGAACAGACGCTTAATCAGCTGTTAGCGGAGATGGACGGTTTTGATTCTACTATAGGGGTTATAATAATGGCTGCTACAAATAGACCTGAAGTGCTTGATCCGGCGCTAATGCGGCCGGGTAGATTTGATAAACAGGTAGTTGTGGATAAACCCGATGTGAAGGGAAGAGAAGCAATTTTAAAGGTTCATGCCAAAGATATAGTATTGGGTGATGATGTTGATTTTGAGAAAATTGCGCACTTAACCCCGGGATTTGTCGGAGCCGATTTGGCTAATGTTGTAAATGAAGCAGCACTGCTTGCCGTTAAGGATAATTCTGATGCTGTGCATATGAACCATTTTGAGGAAGCAATAGAACGCCAAATTGCAGGTTTACAGAAGAAAAACAGGGTTATTAGAGGAGATGAAAAAAAGAGGGTATCATACCATGAATCAGGACATGCTATTGTGGCGTATATGTTGCCCGGGGCAGATCCGGTGCATAAAATATCTATTATACCAAGGGGATTGGCAGCACTGGGTTATACGCAGCAGCTTCCTACAGAAGAGAAATACCTTATTACAAAGAGTGAGATGCTTGATAAGCTAACAGTGTTGTTTGGAGGCAGGGCAGCAGAGGAGATAATATTTAAAGATGTATCCACGGGGGCGCAGAACGATCTGTCACGCGCTACCGATATAGCAAGAGCTATAGTGACGCAATTTGGTATGAGCGAAAAATTGGGCTTACCTGTATTTGAAAAACCAGGAGCATCCAAATATCTCACATCTGAGGGTATAGTAACAGAGAAAGAAAATATAAGCGAAAAGACTCAGGAGATTATTGATAGCGAAATCTCCAAAATAATGAATGAATGTTATAATAAAGCGAAAAATATCTTAAACAATAATAGGGATAAATTGGAAAAATTAAGCAGTGTTTTACTTGACAAAGAATTGGTTAATGAAGATGAATTTAAGGCGATAATGGAGGGTGATAATGAAAATAAGTAAGATACTTGCAGCTGTTGATTCAAGCGCACACAGTATAGCTTGTGCCGAATATGCTTCTTATATAGCGGCATCTTTAAGGGCGGAGTTAACGGCCATGCATGTTATAGATATAGTTCAGCTTGAAGGTCCTTTTATGTATGATATAAGCGGTGCTTTAGGATTTGAACCATTTATAAATTTCAGCAATCAGATTAGAAAAGCATTAGAAGAAAAAGGAAATAATGTGTTATCATCATTTGAAAACATAGCATCAAAAAGAAATGTTAAAATAAAAAAAATTATGGAATTGGGCGTTATATCTTCTACGATAATAGATAAAGTGTCGCTTTACGATATGCTTTTTGTAGGAAGAAAAGGTGTTAATGCAGCTTATGATCGCGGTATTTTAGGCTCTAATATAGAGCCTATTGTAAGGAAAATCAATAAACCGCTATTTATCTCAGAGGAAAAATTTTACGAGATAGATAACATAATAGTTGGATATGATAACAGTGATGTAGCAAAAAAAGCTTTAGAATATGCCATCTATTTTTCTAATTACCTGCATTCAAGTGTTACCGTGGTAGCAGTCTCGCAGGATGAAAACAGATCTAAAGATATGTTGGATAATATAAGCGATAGCAGCGTAGTTAAAGAGTCTATACAATCGAAAAATGTATCGAGTGCATTGATAAAATTTGCAGAATCTAAAAAAAACCCTCTGCTTTGCTTGGGCGCATACAGCAAAAGTAGGGTTGTCGAGATGATCTTGGGAAGCACAACAGAGAATATTTTAAGACAGAACATAGAATTCCCACTCTTTATAGCAAGATAGTACTCTATCTGTTGCAGATAGAGTACCGTTTTGGTGTTTTTGCATATTATATTATACTAAGGTTGTCTTTTTTAAGCTGTCTTTATATTAGCCACATCCTCAAGTCCAAGTTCCTTTGTTGATATCTTTCTCATCTCTACCTTTCTTATCTTTCCCGTAATTGTCATAGGAAAAGAATCGGTGAATCTTATATACTTTGGTATTTTATAGTGTGCTATTTTGTCTTTACAGTAATCTTTTATTTCATCCTCAGTTGCTGTTTCATTTTCCTTTAATTTTATCCATGCACAGATTTCTTCTCCATATTTTCTATCCGGCACACCTATAACTTGAACATCATAGATTTTTGGATGAGTATATAAAAATTCTTCTATTTCCCTGGGATATACATTTTGGCCACCCCTTATTATCATATCTTTACTTCTGCCTGTTATTTTAAAGTAACCGTCCTGAGTCATTATAGCCAAATCACCTGTATGCAGCCAACCCGCATCGTCAATTGTTTTGTGGGTTGCCTCTTTATTATTGTAATAATATCTCATTGTATTATAGCCTCGGCAGCACAATTCACCCTGCTCACCTGCAGGAACAATTTTGCCTGTTTCTGGATTTATTATTTTAACCTCAATAAAGGGTAGGGGTTTGCCTACAGTCTCTGTTCTGTGTTCTAATGTATCGTCTGTAGTTGTCTGAGTAATAACAGGGCTTGCCTCTGTTAAGCCGTATGCTATTGTGATTTCTTTTAAATGCATTTCATTGTTAACGCGTTTCATAATTTCAATAGGACATGGTGATCCTGCCATTATGCCTGTGCGCAGGCTGCTTAGATCAAATTTTTTGAAATCAGGATGTTCGAGTTCCGCAATAAACATAGTCGGCACGCCATGAAGTGCCGTGCATTTCTCTTGTTCAACAGTTTTAAGTGTTGATAAAGGATCAAAATAATCAGACGGTATAACCATAGTCGAAGCGTGCGTTACACATGCTAAATTTCCGAGTACCATACCAAAGCAGTGATAAAATGGAACTGGTATACATAATCTATCTTTATCGGTGAATTTCATTGCTTCCCCGATAAAATACCCATTATTCAAAATATTGAAATGTGTCAGTGAAGCGGCTTTTGGATATCCTGTTGTGCCTGATGTGTATTGAATATTGATAACGTCATCAAAATCCAAAGAATCTTCTCTTAACTTCAAATCCTCATCCGATACATTTTCTGCTTTATCTATGAGATCGTGCCATTTGAACATACCTGTATATTTTTTATCACTTATGCATACAACATTTTTAAGATAAGGGAATCTATTTGAATGTATTTCCCCAGGTTTTGCGCCTCTTGCAAAAGGGGCAACAGAATAGAATATGTCAATATAGTTAGACGTTTTAAACTGCTCGATAAGTATGAGCGTATTAACCTCTGATTGTTTAAGTGCATATGCGAGCTCACTTTTTCTGTAAGCTGGATTTATAGTTACAAGTACTGCGCCGATTTTTGCAGTGGCGAATTGAGTTAGCACCCACTCGGCATTGTTTGTAGACCATATAGCTACCTTGTCATCTTTTTTGATACCGAGCGACATTAAACCTTTGGCAATTTTATCTACCTCTTCATTGAACTGTTTATATGTATATCTTATGTTCTGATGCACACTAATTAAACATTCATTTTCAGGATATTTTTGAGCCATATCCTCCAGAAAATTACCTATTGTTTGCGCTATATATTTTTTTTCTGATCCTTCATATGTATAACTTAGCATTATATTCTCCTATTTTTTATATAAATGTTCCGTTAAAACCTTTTTTCCCGGTTTTTCTCTCTATTTCTATTCTTCTTAATACAGCTCTTTTAATCTTTCCACTTATTGTTTTTGGCAATTCTTTAACAAATTCTATTTCTCTCGGGTATTTATACGGTGCCGTTTTATGCTTAACAAAATCCTGAATATCTTTTATTAATTCTTCCGATGGTTCATACCCTTTAGCCAATATGATAAATGCTTTTACTATGTCTCCTCTTATGGGATCCGGACTTGCGACAACAGCACTCTCAGCAACAGCTTTATGTTCCTGCAGAGCGCTTTCTACTTCAAATGGACCGATTCTATATCCTGAAGATTTTATAACATCATCTGCTCTGCCGTAAAACCAAAAATATCCGTCATTGTCTTTATAAGCACGATCGCCGGTGAAATAAAAATCACCTCTAAAGGCTTCATCCGTTGCCTTTTCATCTTTGTAATAATTTTTTGTTAATCCTAACGGGTGTTTTGGTTTAATTTTAACAGCTATATGACCCGGCTCACCTATAGGCATATCTTCGCCATCATCGTTAACTATTCTGATATCAAATCCGGGCACCGGCTTTCCCATAGAACCGTATTTGATCGGCATACATGGATAATTTGCAACAAGCAAAACTGACTCTGTTTGCCCATATCCATCATATATTAAGTTGCCTGTGGCGTTTTTCCATACTTTTATAACCTCAGGATTTATCGGTTCTCCTGCCGATGTACAGTGTTTTAGGTCTGAAAAGTCATATTGATTTAAATCCTGCTGTATGAGCATTCTATAAACTGTTGGAGGTGCACAGAAGCTTGTAATTCCCTGAGTTGTCAGAAGACGCAGGGTTGTTTTTGCGTCAAATGCCCCTTCAGCATTATGCATAAACACAGCTGATCCCATGATCCACTGACCGTAGAGTTTACCCCAGACAGCTTTTCCCCATCCCGTATCCGATATTGTCCAGTGGAGGTCCGTTGGTTTTAAGTCGTGCCAATACTTTGCCGTTATTGTATGCGCTAAAGCATAACCTTGGTCATGCATAACCATTTTTGGGTATTTTGTAGTTCCGGATGTAAAATATATTATTAATGGATCGGTTAATTTTGTGGGTTCCACATCATCTTTTGATAATTTTGCAGAGGCTTCGTCCATTTGATTTTCAAAGGAGAGCCATCCTTCCAAATCGCCGTCTATAACCATTCTATGTTTCAAAGAAGGACATTCTTTTTCACATGCCATATTTACCTTTTGAGCATTTGATGCACTTGCTATAGCCATAGTCGCTTCGGCTTTTTTTATTCTATATTCTATGTCTTCGGCAGTTATTATAGTAGGAGTTGGCAATGCTACTGCTCCCACCTTGTTCAAGCCTAGCATAACTGCATACCATTCAACT
>CAJXLZ010000055.1 GCA_913056505.1 uncultured Desulfurellaceae bacterium | reverse complement strand
TGCTAAAGTCCAGATTCCGTGTCAAGCACGGAATGACAAGAGGGATTAAATGAGAAGGGGGATGGAATGATAGAAGGTGGTGCGTATGCTGTTAGAAAATAAAGAAATTATTGATAAGCGTTTCAAAGGTCTTAGTGATAGACTAAAAACTTGCGAGGAAGACGATAATATAAGAGTTGAAAACGATAAATTATTTTATAAAGATATAGAGCTCGATAAAAAAGATGAAACAAATGTTAATTTAAAGATCAAACCGTTTGATACTATATTTGTATATGGTCTTGGTCAGGGCAATCTAATAGAAAAATTATCCAAACAATTTCCTGAAGCATTTATAGTGATTTTGGAAAGCAATTTATCTCTCTTAAAAACTGTTCTTGAAACAAAAAATTTATCACATATCTTGAAAAATGAAAAAATTATACCTCTTTTTTTGGAACAAGATAATATAAAACAGAATATTGCGGATTTGATCAATTTTTTAAGGCAACGGCTGACATGGGGACATCTTTTTGAATTTGTTACAACCGGTTATGATAAGAGCGATTTTTATGATCTAAAAAATATTAAAGATATAGTTTCCAAGAATTATGCGCCTATTTTATTGAACAACAACACACTCATAAACTCCTCCACCAAAATTGGTGAAAATATCATAAGAAATATACCAGATTTGGCAAAGAGTTTTATGATAGATAAACTTCACAATAAATTTAAAGATAAGCCTGCTGTTATCATAGCAAGCGGACCGTCTCTATCCAAAAATATAGATCTTGTTAAAGACATTAAGGATAAAGCGTTGCTCATAGCTGCCGATTCTGTCATAGGCGCACTGAAACTTAAAAAAATAGAGCCGGACATTCTATGTGGTTTAGACTATCAGTATGTTAATCTGGAAAAATACAGATCCATTATGGAAGAGAAAAAGCAGAGTGATATATTTTTTGTTCATGAAAGCGCTATCCACCATTCCATACCTAAGCTTTTTAAAAACAGGGCTTTTAACTACGATAAAGGTTCTATCATATCCGTTTATGAGGATGTTGTTGGTAAGATAAATTTGAAACGTTTCGGTGTCAATGCAGTTACTCATCTTGCGTTATTGACAGCGTATATCCTCGGAGCAAATCCTATTATTTTTATAGGTCAGGACTGGGCATATTCATCAGGTATGGATCATGCGAAAGGCGTTTCTGTGGAAAGCCCTCTGCCGGAGAATGTGATCTGGGTAAAGGGTAACTATCAAGATAAAGTGCCGACAGATTCGAACCTGCACAGCGGGTTAAAGTTGGTTGAGGATATAATTAAGGAGCTTAAAAAAGATAGAATAAGTGTTATAAATGCCACAGAGGGCGGCGCTTTTATAGATGGGACTGAATTGATGAGCTTTCGCAAAGCAATTAAGTTGTATATGAACGAGAAAATAGATAAGGCTACTCTTTTTGAGAAGCCGCAAATCAATTATGATAGTTTTATTGCAAAAACAAAAGAGATTAAATCGAAGTTAAATGACATCATTAAGGATGCATCAATCGGAGCGAAGTTGAACAATAAAATGCTAAAGAAGTGGAAGGCAACGCACGACAACAACGAAGTGAAGCAACTCGTTGAGCAATCCAACAAAATTAACGATAAAATTACATTCGATAAGGTTTTTTCAAGTTTTGTTACAAACTACTATTTCAAAGACTTTTTTTACTTTTATCAGGAAGAGATGGATATAAAAGGGCAAAAAATTGATAAGAGGATTAAACAGTCAAGCAGATATTTTGATATGATAAAAACCAGAACATCTAATCTTATCAAATATATAGATGAACTGCTTACATACCTTGAACTTGAGAAAAAATTACGCGGCAGCAAAGAAAAATTTTTTAAAAGTATAGAAAATGTGCTGAAGCTCGCAGAGACATACTTTAACTTTAAAGATCTATATGCGGGTCTTGAAATGCTTGATGAGGCAGCGGTTATATATCCTGATAATGCGAGTTTGTACTATTGGAGAGCTAAACTTTACTCTCTAAACAGATTTTTGCATAAAGAGGCGCTTGAAAATTATGAAAAAGCGCTTAAGATTGACCCGAGATTTAAAAAGGCAAAATTTGATTACGGTGTTGAGAATTACAAGGTGCCGTCACATTTAATTCTTGCCAAACAAGCACTGCAAAGAAATGAGTATGTACGCGCTAAGAGGCTTGTTAAACGGGCGTTGGATTATGAGCCTGAGAATAGTGAAATAATAAAATGGCTCAATATTGTTGATGAGTATGCAATATATGAAAAGGATAAGAAGAGACAAAAAATGCTTTTTCAGCAGTTGAGTATGGAAGATGATGCGTCTAAGGAGTATCAAAAGACCGTTAATCTTGTTAAATCCGGTAGGATGGATGAGGCGTATGAAAATCTCACAAAGCTTTATAGGGATTATGGAATGTTCGGCGATGTGCCGTTTCTGCTTGGAAGTATCTCAATGGATAGGGGAGAGGTGAATGAAGCTGAAAAGTATTTAAGCGAAGCGGTGGAGCTTATTCCATATCAACCACTTGTTTATGTTGCACTTGGCAAGTTGTATTTAATGAAAGAGGACTATTACAGCGCAAAAGAGAATCTTGAAAAGGCTGTGAAAATGAACGAAAAATTAAAATCAGAGCTAAACGATACGCTTGGCAACCTTTATTATCAGTTTGAAGAGTACGACAAAGCACTTGATGCGTTTCATGATTTTCTGCCCTACTCAAATGATAAGAAAAAAACAATTACAAAAATAGCCCTTTGCTATAAAGAAATGGGGAAAATTGAGGAATACAATGTTTTAATCAGCAAAATAAGGGAATTGGACAGAGCAAATTAATATTATGAAAATATTACCAAGATACAAGCATTGCTTTGTATGTGGCAAAGAAAATCCCATAGGCGTCAATTTACATTTTGAAACAGACGGGGAATATGTTTATGCAAAAACATCGTTGAATAAAAACTATATAGGTTATGAAAACAGAGTTCACGGCGGCATCATTGCGGGATTAATAGATGAGGCTATGGGATGGGCATGCACTGTGAAGGAAAAAAAGTTATACTACACGATAGAATTAGATGTTAAATATAAAAAACCTGTGCATCCAAATGAGATGGTTTTTATCAAAGCTCAGATGAACGATATTAAACATAATGTTGCTATGGCAAGCGGCATTTTGAAAGATGAAGCAGGCACTATTTTGGTGTCTGCAAAAGGGAAATATATGCCGATTAACAAGAATGAAGAAGATGCTGTTTTGGCAATGCTCCACCATGAGCCTGAGGATAATAAAGCTGTAACAAGAGAAGATTTATGAAATATAGTATTGTTTTT
Organism: uncultured Desulfurellaceae bacterium; assembly: GCA_913056505.1. GTDB lineage: Bacteria > Campylobacterota_A > Desulfurellia > Desulfurellales > Hippeaceae > CAJXLZ01. Next base: position 3,735 of record CAJXLZ010000055.1, on the reverse strand, counting down.
TACTTATTAATTGTGTTTTTGTTGACGTCCTGTTTTCGGCATAATGAAACAAAAACGATAACAGTAGGCATTCCCATATCGATGTCAGGAAAATATTCGCAGGAATCGCATTTAATGCTGGATGGGTATAAGCTATGGAAAGATTATGTTAACGCACATGGCGGCATAAAAATAGGCACGAAAAGATACAAGATAGAATTTGTTGTGAAAGACGATAGCTCTGATCCCTATAAAAGCGCTCTGATCACGGAAAATTTAATAAGTGAGAATAAAGTAAACTTTTTATTTGGCCCATACTCAAGCCGTATAACACTTGCGGATTCTGCGGTGGCAGAAAAGCATAAAATACCCATGATTATAGCAGGTGGCGCATCGGAAGAAATTTTCAGCCGTCACTATGAGTACATATCCGGATTATTGCCGCCATCTAAAGATTATTTTAAGACAGCCGCAAAAATGCTGGCATATAAAAAATTTCAAGATGAAAATGTGGCTTTGGTGTTCGGAGAAGGTCCTTTCAATATATCCGTAGCATTAAAGGGCAAAACTTGGTTGGAATCCAATGGTTTTACACATGTATCACCTTTTGAATATTCTGATTATGCCAATTCTTTGAGTGGTATAGTGCGCGATCTCCGTGACAGAAAGATTGAGATTGTTTTGTTTGCCGGTCACATTAATGACATTGATCAGTTTATAAAACGCTCGAAGAGGATATCTTATATGCCTAAAATAGCTGTTTTTACCGTAGGCACACATATCTTTTATTTGTCAAACTATTTAAAAAATTTCTCAAAAAATATTTTTTTTGTAACCCCGTGGAATAAGCATTTGAGCCTGCGTGGTCTATTGTTTACATCATCAAATAATTATGAAAATATATTTAAAATGAGATTCGGCTATAGCCCTGATTACCATTCTGCAGCTGCAACTGCAGCAGGCATAGTTCTTCAAAATGCCATAGAACAATCACATTCGATAAACCCCCAAATTGTGCAAAATGCTATTTTAAAATCAAATTTTCCTACATTTTACGGCAGAATAAAGTTTTCTAAAACAGGACAAATTATAAAGGATATCAATGTTATGGAGATAAAGGGTAATAATGCATATCTGGTTTATCCACTTGATGTGGCCGAATCAGAGATTACAATACGTTAAGTGACACTAAGTGTGATATTCTGCATTGATTTTAATATAGTCATAAGACAGATCGCTGAACCACATATTGTATCTTTCTATGCCAACATCCAAATCAATTAATATCTTTAATTCCTTACTATTTTTCATATATTTTACTATTTTTGGTTTATTTTCTGGGTTGACACCTTTCCCTTTTGAGAACACCTTGTAATTTCCTAAAAAAACTTCTAATTTATCGGCTAATATGTGTCCTTTTGAGTATCCGATGGCATCTACTATTCTTCCCCAGTTAGGATCATTGCCAAATATAGCTGTTTTAACAAGCAGTGAGTTTGCCACATTCTCAGCCACACTCTTCGCATCCTGTTTTGTTTGTGCGCCAACCACAACAATTTCTACTATTTTAGTAGAGCCTTCGCCGTCTTTAACGATCTCTTTTGCAAGTTTTGTGCATATATGTATTAATCTTTCCAAAAAGAACCTATAAAGTTCGTTATCTTCTTTAATTTTTTCATTTTTAGCCTCTTGAGTGGATAAAATCAACACGGTATCATTTGTTGACATATCCCCGTCAACACTAATTCTATTAAACGATTTGCTGACTGCATACCTAAGCGCTTTTGACAGCATATTTTGATCTATATTAATATCTGTGGTGATAAAAGATAACATTGTTGCCATGTTTGGATGTATCATACCAGCACCCTTTGCCACGGCGCCTATATTAAACCTTGTTCCCAAAAAACTGCATTCAACAGCTGCATTTTTTTCAAACGTGTCTGTTGTCATTATTGAGCGTGAGAAATTTTCGCTGTTGCCGTTGGCAAGGGAATCTACTAACTCATCGATAGAATTTACGATATTGTTATATGGCAAATCTTCGCCTATAATACCTGTTGATGCAACAAATATTTCTTGCTGTTTAATATTCAGTTTTTTAGATAATTCTTTTGTAATAGTGTTAATTGCTTCAAAACCATTGCTATTGCAGGCATTTGCATTGCCGCTGTTAACAATAACTGCCCTCAAATATTTTGTTTTTTTAAGTAGGTCTTTGTCGTATATAACAGGTGCGGCTGGCACTTTGTTGCTCGTAAACACTGCAGCTGCCAGGCAATCAATATCTGAATATATTAATCCTACATCCTTATCTTTTTTTGTTAAATGCGCACTCGCTACGGCTGTTTTTACAGATTTTACTACATCTAATCCACTGTTAACTTCTTTACAAATCATGGATAATATGGATACGGTACAAGACCTTCTGATTCTTTCAGCTTAAACATAATGTTCATATTCTGCACTGCCTGACCGCTTGCTCCTTTAATCAAATTATCTATTGCACTAACCAAAATTAAACGATTATTGCGTTCATCCAAAACAAATCCTATGTCACAGAAGTTACTGCCTTTGACATCATTCAACTGCGGCAGTGTTTCTTTTATTCTCACGAATGGTGAGTTTTTATAAAAGTTGTTGTATATACTAAAAATACCTTCTGCTTTTAAATCCTCTTTTAAGTTAACATAGATTGTTGAAAGAATACCTCTTTGCACAGGAAGCAGGTGAGGTGAAAATGTGATACTAATGCTATTTTGAGACATACTGTTTAGAGTCTCTTCAATCTCAGGTGTATGTCTATGCGTTGCAACAGAATAAGCCTTAAAGTTTTCATTAACCGAGCAAAATTGCAGCGCCTCATTGAGTTTTCTACCTGCCCCACTTACACCCGATTTTGAATCGGCTATAATGTTGCGGGTATCTGCTTTATCAATAATCGGCAAAAGAGGCAGAATGATACTTGTTGCATAACATCCAGGGTTTGCTATTAAATTACTGTTTTGTATTTTATCTTTATTGAGTTCGCATAGCCCATAAACGGCATCCTTGAGCAATTTTTTAGCTGTATGCTTTTTTTTATACCACTTTTCATAATTTTCTACCGATTTTAATCTGAAATCTGCACTTAGATCTATTATTCTTGTTTTTCCAAACAGTCTATTTACTATATCCATAGATACCGTATGGGGTAACGCCAAAAATACAACATCGCAGGAAGATGCGCGTTTTTCACTTATAGCTTCAACTGTTTTTTTAGATATGTTTAAGTATTGAGGAAAAATGTCTGAGAGTTTTCTCCCTGCCAAGCTCCTTGATGCAAGATACTCAATATGAACCTGCCTATGCAAGGATAAAATTTTTACAAGTTCAAAACCTGTAAAACCGTTTACGCCTATTATACCAACGTTAATCATAAAAAAAAGAAGATCTGCATCGTAATAAACGAATGCAGATTAAATATTTATCTCTTTGACCACTGGAAGGATTTTCTCGCCTTTTTAAGCCCGTATTTCTTTCTTTCTTTAACTCTTGAGTCCCTGCTCAACAATCCTAAGGGTTTAAGTTTTTGTCTAAAAGAAGGGTTATATTCAACCAGTGCCTTAGAGATTCCATGCCTTAAGGCTTCTGATTGAGCCATAATGCCGCCGCCCTTAACTGTGGCGTATATGCTGAGTTTGTCACCCATTTCAACGATATTCAGTGGATATAAAACCTTTAATTTAGCACTTTCCAATCCGCCAAAATAAGCGT
>CAJXLZ010000054.1 GCA_913056505.1 uncultured Desulfurellaceae bacterium | reverse complement strand
TTGACAGTATTCAGCAGTATACACAGTATAATTTTAGGGTACATAAAAGGCTTAATGATACTGATGGTTATTGTGTTTTTACTGACTTTTATAGGATTCTATTTAATTGGTATTAAATATGCGCTCTTGTTTGCCGTGTTTAGCGGGATTTCTTATATCATTCCCTATATAGGCGCATTTTTAAGTATGATTCCGCCGATTATCGTAGCGCTTGTAGTGCACAAAAGTTTAATTATGGCAGTTGAGATTACTGTTGTGTTCTTGATAATACATTTTATATGTGGAAATGTTATTGCGCCTTTTGTATATTCAAGGCAGTTGAAAATAGATGCCCTTGCGGTGTTGCTTGCTATACTATTTTTTGGAGAGTTGCTCGGCATTGGGGGTGTGATACTATCTGTTCCGCTTTTGGGTATATTGATGATTAGTTATGATAAGCTTGCACCCATTTTGTCTAAAAGGAGGGAAATTGATAACATATAAAGAATCCGGTGTTGATATCGATAAGGGCAATAAATTTGTTCATACAATTAAGAGGTTTACATCTAAGTTACCCAAGGACAATATTTTATCATCGATAGGCTCATTTAGCGCCCTGTACTCACTTAAATCGTTTGGCTGCGATATTGTCTTATCATCGGCAACAGATGGTGTGGGAACGAAACTTAGAGTTGCTAAAATGGCAGAAAAACATAACACTATAGGTATAGATCTTGTTGCTATGAATGTTAATGATATAATCACAAACGGCTCGAATCCCGCATTTTTTTTAGATTATATATCCTACAGTGAATTAAAAGACAGTGTATTGACAGATATAATAGAGGGTATAACAGACGGGCTTAATATGAGCAATTGCGCTTTAATAGGCGGTGAAACCGCGCAAATGCCGCAATCTTATGCAAAAGGTGAATATGATCTTGCAGGTTTTTGCGTAGGTATTGCAAGAGAAAGTGAAATTTTGCAGTGCTCACCTAATAATGGTGATGTGGTTATAGGTATAGCTTCATCGGGATTTCATTCGAATGGCTATTCACTTTTGAGAAAGTTGTTTTTTGATGTAGGGGGCTATAGAATAGACTCCATAATTAACGGGAAATCTCTATCTGAGATGTTGCTTAGACCGACACATATCTATGTTAAGGTATTTAATGCTATAAAGCAGTATGTTCATGCTGCTGCACATATAACAGGCGGAGGATTTTACGAAAATATGCCTCGTGTTCTAAAAGATAGCCAACGCATCATAATAGAAAAATCACATTTGCCTAAGCCTGATGAATTTGCATTAGTGCAGGATATCGGCAATCTATCCGACTATGAAATGTATAGAACATTCAATATGGGCATAGGTTTTGCCGTGTTTATAAACGAGAGAGATAAGCATAATATTATGCATATAATAGAAAGTCAAGGTTACAGCGCTTATGAAATAGGATATGTAATAGAAGGTGCAAAGGGGCTGGAAATTGTATAGATTGGGGGTATTGATATCCGGTAGGGGATCAAATTTTAAGTCAATAGAAGAGCATATAAAATGCGGATATATCAAAAATGCAAAAATAGTGGTTGTTATAAGTAATAAAGAAGATGTAAAGGGTCTTGCAATAGCGAAAGAAAATAATATAGATGCTCTCTTTGTAGATCCTAAAGGTTTAACAAGAGAAGATTATGATAAGAATATCATAGAAATACTCAACAGATACAGTGTAGATTTTGTGATTTTAGCCGGTTTTATGAGAGTTCTTTCCGACCATTTTATAGATAGTTTTAAAAATAGAATACTCAATATTCATCCGGCTTTGCTGCCATCATTTAAGGGGTTGCATGCCCAAAAGCAGGCAATTGAAGCTGGTGTCAAATTTTCCGGTGCCACAGTGCATTTTGTTACAAAGGATTTGGATAGTGGTCCTATTATTGCTCAATCGGTTGTGCCTGTTTTTGATGGGGATGATGAAGATACGCTATCAGACAGAATCTTGAAGACAGAACATAAGATATATCCGCTTGCTATAAAGCTTTTGTGTGATAATAGATTAGAATTGGAAAATAATAGGGTAAAGATTAAAGATTACGAGACAATGGATGAAAATTTTTACATAATTAATCCTAAAGAGGACTTCAAGGAGGATTGAATGGAATATGAAGCTGTGATTGGTTTGGAAGTTCATATTCAGCTTCTGACAAAAACCAAAATATTTTGTTCATGTTCTACAGATTTCGGTGCAGCGCCCAATACGCATGTATGCCCTGTGTGTCTTGGTATGCCCGGTGTTCTGCCTGTTTTAAATAGACAGGTTGTAGAGTATGCAATAAAATTGGCTTTAGCTTTAAACGGCAATATCAATAAATTTTCGCGTTTTGCCAGAAAAAATTATTTTTATCCTGATCTTCCTAAAGGGTATCAGATTTCTCAATATGAGCTGCCGATTATAACAGGCGGATATGTGGATGCATATATTGATGGAGCGTTTAAGAAGATAGGGATTGAGCGCATACATATGGAAGAAGACGCCGGAAAAACCATACATAAACCGGATGGTAGTTATGTTGATTTGAATAGGGCCGGGGTGCCGCTTTTGGAAATAGTTTCTTTGCCTGTGATGCATTCACCTGTTGAAGCAGTGGCGTATCTGAAATCTCTTAAGAATACCGTTAGGTACTTAGGCATATGCGATGGTAATATGGAAGAGGGCTCGTTGCGCTGTGATGCCAATATATCTATAAGACCTGTAGGTGAGGAAAAATTAGGAACAAAAACGGAAATTAAAAATATGAATTCATTCAAACATATAGAAAAGGCTTTGGAATATGAGATAGAAAGACAAATAACTGTATTGGATGACGGGGAAAAGGTTGTGCAGCAAACGAGACTGTGGGATGAGAAAAAAGGCATAACAAAGGCTATGAGAAGCAAGGAAGAGGAAAATGAATACAGATATTTCCCTGATCCAGATCTTGTGCCTCTGCTCATAGATGATGAGTGGATTAAAAGGGTAAAAGCCACGCTTCCGGAGCTGCCGAAAGAAAAATTTGAGCGATTTGTTAAGGATTATAAGCTAAAGGAAGAGGATGCTAAAATTTTAACGGATGATAAGGACCTGGCTGATTATTTTGAGGCAGTGTCGAATGGATATAAAAATCCGCAGGTTGTGGCAAATTGGATATTAAGTGAACTGCTGGGTTTTTTGAATAAGGAGAATAAAACAATTAAGGATCTACTCATTACGCCTAACGACCTTCAAAATTTGCTAAAACTTATAGATAATAATACAATAAGCGGCAAGATAGCTAAGAGTGTTTTTGCCAAGATGTATAAAACGGGCAAAAAACCTGAAACTATAATCAAAGAGGATGGTCTTGTGCAAATAACCGATGAATCGGAGATTGGGAAAATTATTGATAGTATAATAGCGAATAACGAAAAAGCCGTGCAACAGTACAAAAGCGGAAAGAAAAATACTTTAGGTTTTTTTGTGGGACAAACTATGAAAATTACAAAAGGAAAGGCTAATCCTCAAATAGTAAATAAAATACTTATAAGAAAATTAGAGGAGTAGCAATGAGATATGTTATAAGAAACGCATATACTATAGCTCCCTCAGCTAATTTTGAGGGTTTTGCAGATATATCGATTGTAGATGGACGTATTGAGCTTGTAGGCAACGTGAATGGCATGGCAATAGATTCTGAGTTTGACGCGACCGGTCTAATAGCTGCCCCCGGATTTGTAGATCTGCATGCGCACTTAAGAGATCCCGGATTCACAAAAAAAGAGACAATAGAAACGGGATTAAGAGCAGCGGTTAAGGGAGGTTTTACATCTGTCTGTTGTATGCCCAATACAAATCCTGTGATAGATAATGTACAGACGGTAGGATATATTAAAAATAAAGCAAAAAATTTGGGTATTTGTGATCTGTATCCTATAGGTTCAATAAGCAAAAATGAGGACGGGAAACAGCTAAGCGATATGATATCGTTAAAGAAGGCTGGCTGTGTTGCATTTAGCGATGACGGAAAACCCGTTATGAATGCGGCTTTGCTTCGGAAAGCGCTTGTTTACTCTGAAGATCTAAATGTTCCTTTGGTTCTGCATGAAGAAGATGTTACTTTAAGTGCAGGCGGTGTTGTAAACGAAGGCGAGAGAGCGTTCAGATTGGGATTAGACGGAATACCGAATATTTCTGAATCCAGCATTATAGCGCGAGATGTAGAGATATTGAAAAGCACAAAAGGTAGGCTGCATATATGCCACGTAAGCACGAAGGAATCCATTGATGTTTTACAAAAGGCAAAATTGGAAACAGAGAATTTGACATTTGAGGTAACGCCGCATCATATATCTCTTACAGACAGCGAAATAGAGGGATATAATACCTTTGCAAAGGTTAATCCACCGTTGTGTAGTGAAGATGATGTTGCGGCACTGCACCATGCGCTACGCACTAAAATAGTTGATGCAATAGCCACGGATCATGCGCCCCATGAAGAAATTTCAAAAATGACAACAATGCAGAAGGCATCGTTTGGTATAAGCGGATTTGAAACGGCATTTGCAGTTGTAAACACATATCTTGTTAAACAGGATATTATTTCCCTATTTGATGCCATAAACTTAATGACCTATAAACCTGCCTCGGTATTTAATTTAAATGCCGGAACGTTAGATGAGGGTGCGTGGGCTAATATCGTACTGCTGGATACGGAAAAAGAGTGGATTGTTAATAGGTTTGACTTTGTATCAAAAGGAAAAAACACACCGTTTCATTCCAAGAGATTAATTGGTAAGGTTATGAAAACATTTTATAAAGGACAAGTAGTATATGGGGGCTAATTATGGCTTTATTTGGAAAAAGAAAGAAACCTGATGAAGAAAACAAATGGGTTAAATGTAAAAAATGCGGCAGTACATCGTACATTGAAGATCTGGCCGATAATTATTGGATATGTCCTAATTGTGGAAATTATTTCAGAATATCGGCGAAGAATAGAATTAGTATAACAGCAGATAGAGATAGTTTTAAAGAATTTGATAAAAAAATTACAACAAAAGATCCGTTGAACTTTAAGGATTTAAAGCCGTACAAGGATAGGCTAAAAGATGCTATTAAAAAAACGCATAATAAGGAAGCTGTAGTAAACGGCGTATGCACCATTGATGGTGAACCCTGTGTCTTGAGTGTTATGGATTTTTCATTTCTTGGCGGTTCTATGGGTTATGCCACAGGAGAAAAGCTTATACACGCCGTAGAGAAAGCGATGAGGATGAAGATAGGTCTTGTTATAATCAGCGCATCAGGCGGAGCAAGGATGCAGGAAGGTATCTTATCACTTATGCAGATGGAGCGCATATCTGCGGCACTGTATAAATTATCTGAAAAGCATCTGCCCTATATCTCCGTTTTGACAGATCCTACTACAGGCGGCGTTGCAGCCAGTTTTTCTATGCTGGGTGATGTTATTATAGCCGAGCCGAATGCCTTAATAGGATTCGCAGGACCCAGGGTTATTGAGCAGACAATAGGGCGAGGGCTCCCTGAAGGATTTCAAAGGTCTGAATTTCTACTTGAAAAAGGTATAATAGATTTAATTGTGGAGAGAAAGGATCTGCCTAAAACTATAGGTAATTTCTTAAGGTATTTTGGAGAATATACGAAAAATGATTAGACCGGCGATTCGGATAGAATGGATGACGAATACAGGATAGATGAGATACCTAATGTATATGCTATACACAGATGGGCACCGCATGTACAGGGTGTGTTGAAGCAGAAGCGGTCCAAAGAGGAGAAAAAATCTAAAAGACAAAAGGGCTTTAAAGATAAATTTTTGGAAAAGTTCGATGTGAATGAGGATAAATTTACTGTTAACGTTGTTAAAATAGACGACGAGTGGTATGTTGAAATTATGAATAAGAAAACAAAACATAAGGTGTACCAACATTTTGATGTTGTGTGTAATTTATTGGATGATGCCTGCAAATTGCCTGATACACTGGGATTTAATATAGATGAAAGGATATAGTTATGAATAGAGTGCTTATAACGAGAAAAATACCAGAGAATGGCATAAATATGCTAAGTGAGTACTTTGATGTAGATGTTAATGAAGAAGATAGAAACTTGACATACAGTGAAATAATTGAAAGGGTAAAGGGATGCTTCGGTATTGTATCTATGGTTTCTGATAATATAGATAAAAATATTATAGATAGTGCAGCGGATTTGAAAATTATAGCCAATTACGGTGTTGGATTTAATAATATAGATATAACATACGCTTCATCAAAGGGTATTTTTGTTACCAATACGCCTGATGTATTAACCCAAAGCACAGCTGAACTCGGATGGTCACTTATTATGAGCGTATCAAGAAGGATAACCGAGGCTGATTCATTTGTTAGAAATGGAGAATTCAACGGTTTTGCGCCTACCCTAATGTTGGGGAAGGAGCTGTATGGAAAGAGGCTGGGCGTGATAGGTATGGGTAGAATAGGTTCGACCATTGCACGTATGGCAAGATATGGGTTCAACATGGATATCGTATACTACAACCGCTCGAAGAATAGGTATGAAAATCTAGTTGACGCGAGAAAAACATCGCTTAATAATCTTTTAGAAAGTAGCGATGTGATAGTTGTGACATGCTCTTTGAATGATGACAGTAAATATTTAATCGATTATGACGAATTCAAACTTATGAAAAAAGATGCCGTTTTTGTTAATATATCACGTGGCGCGGTTGTAAATACAAAAGCTTTGGTGCAATTTGCGAAAGAAAATAAAATGTTTAGATGTGGACTTGACGTATATGAAGATGAGCCTAACATTGATAAGGAACTATTAAAATTACCCAGCTGTGTGCTTTTGCCACACATAGGTAGCGCTACATATTCAGCAAGGGGAAAAATGGCAAAAATTGTTGCAAATAATGTTATATCAGTATATAAGGGTGCTCGACCGGATAATTTGCTGAATGAGGAAGTGCTATGGCGTGCAAAAAAATAAAGGTTTACGGCATTGTGCAAAACGTAGGATACAGATTTTGGGCAAAAAGGCTTGCTACGTCGCTGAACGTTACGGGGTATGTAAGGAATATGCCGGATGGCAGTGTGGAATTGGTTGTGTGCGGAGCTGGA
>CAJXLZ010000053.1 GCA_913056505.1 uncultured Desulfurellaceae bacterium | reverse complement strand
CCTTCAAGTTAGACTTTCCTCTCTTAATAACATTTTTTGCCCTTATTAGTTTATCTCCCATCCGCCCAATAAGCCCTATTTCACCAACAAATCTAAAATTTTCAAGAACATCTTTTTTGCTTGAATAACCTACGTTCTTTTCTTTAATAATTTTCATTTCCCTTTTTTGCAACTTCTTTATTCTTTTAAATAACTGCTTTCTATTCATTATTCCTCCTAATTAATATTTAAGGCTACCACCAATGATCCCAGATTCAAATAAACCTTATCTGTGTAATGTTTAGACTTCTTGCCAAAATAGTATGTTAAAGACTTCTTAAAATCTCCATTTGCCTTTGCTAAACACTTATCTAAAATGTATTTAGTCGCATCTATATTTGATTTAGCATCCCACAAATCCGTTTTCCTTTGCAATATATTATTCTCTTTTAATTCCTCAATCCAAAACGGCATTACTTGCCCAAGACCAATTGCCCCCGTCCTAGAATAAGCATGAGTATCAAAATGACTTTCTGTAGCTATCAAAGATAAAAGCCATAACCTATGCTTGTAGTTTGACGATAGTTTAACTATTTTCCTTGCAGTATATAACGAGCAATGATTTGAATGTTTATAAACCCAGTTTGTTAGAGTGCTTTCTTGTTTTTCACTTGTTGTTATAACTCTAATCTGTGGCTTCTTTTTTATAACCTTTTTTGCAGGATGGTTATATAATAATGCCGCTCCTATGATATTAAACATTATTATTATAAAAACAAATAATATTCCTCCCTTCTTAACCTTCATTTATCACACCCTACATTTTCAAAAATTATAGGAGACTTTTCTTTAGCTAACTTAAGCATCCTGTTAGCTAATTCCCTAATCTCCCATTGTGCGTTTTTTGTACATCTCAACCTAAAAAAATTCAACAACTCCCGGGCATTCATCGTAACCATAATATTGGATGTAACTGCCTGCGGAATTATATACCTTGCATCCTCTTTCTTTATACCCATCTCTATTAGTTTATTATAAGTTTTGATGGCATCTTTCGTCGCTTTCTCGTATATATCATACGCCTTTTTATCATTCTGTATATCAGGTGGGCAGACAAATTTATTCTCCTCAATCTTTGTGTATCTATGGCTTTGTTGTGAATAGCTTGCCAAGCGGTGCCTTACTAATTGATGTGTTGTTACTCTACTTATTCCTTCTATCAAATAGGTAAAGCTAATATGCTCTAAAACAGATAAGTGCCCGGATTTTAATATCTTTTTAATTAGATTTTTAACTTTCTCATTTGTTAGTCCTATTTGGCTTGATGAGCTATAGCATATTCGTGCGGCTAATGCAGCAGTATAGTCAGGCATATCTGTGTATTTAATCAATTGCACTTTCATATGGTTTTCCTCAATTTTATGTAATGCGTTTAGGCAGTTCCAACCAATCTAAACCAATTAAACCTATCTATTTATCTTTAAAAATTATTACGCTTTCATCTTTGTCAAGCATAAGAAAGCGGTCGCGCGCATATCTTTTAAGCACCTCGGGGTTATTTTTCATAGTCTGAATATCCTGTTTCAAATCCTTTATTCTTTGCGCGTGCTCCTTAATGTCCCGATCTAACGCCAAAGATTTTTTTTGCAGTTCAATTATCGTTCTATGTTTAATGTATATATTTTTTAAAGCTATGCTGAAAATAGTTAAAATTACAGCATAGCTTAAAAATCTTAAAAATTTACCACGTCGGGTAGACGGCATCCTCACCCATCTCTCTTTCAATCTCCATTAATCTATTATACTTTGCAACACGCTCGCCCCTGCATGCAGATCCGCTTTTTATCAAACCTGCATTTACAGCAACAGATAGATCGGCAATAAATGTATCGGCAGTTTCCCCAGATCTATGAGATATCATAGTGCCATATCCTGCATCTTCGCATAACCTGATAGCATCCAGCGTTTCTGTCAATGTTCCTATCTGATTAGGCTTTATCAAAGCAGCATTGGCCACACCGTTATCTATACCTTTTTCTATAAGATTGGTATTGGTAACAAAAATATCATCACCTACCAAAATTAGATTATCTCCCAGTTCATCCGTTAATTTTTCCCATCCTTCCCAATCATTCTCAGCCAATCCATCCTCCAAGATAACGACAGGATATTTCTCTATAAGTTTTCGATACAACTCAATCATATCTTCACTGTTTAGGGCTTCATTGCCAACCATATACTTGCCATCTTTAAAAAATTCACTTGATGCAGGATCCATCGCTATGGCAATATCATCCATTAATTTATATCCAGCTTTCTCAATAGCCTGGCTGATAAGCATTAACGGTTCCTCATTTGAAGACAGATTGGGTGCAAATCCGCCCTCATCCCCAACACCTGTGCTCAAACCCTTGGATTTCAATATACCTTTTAGTGTATGGAATGTTTCAGAAGCCATTCTTACAGCGTCCGAAAAACTTTCGGCGCCGACTGGAGCTATCATAAATTCTTGGAAATCAACATTATTATCTGCATGTTTACCGCCGTTTAGGATATTTAAGCATGGTATAGGCAAAAGATTGCCGTGCAAACCGCCGAGATATCTATACAGTGGCATACCCGATTCATAGCTAGCAGCTCTTGCAGTTGCTAATGATACGGATAAAATTGCATTGGCCCCCAACTTTGATTTATTCTCGGTCCCGTCCAATTCTATCATAACATCATCAATTTCAGATTGATCAAAAACATCCATACCAACTATCTCGTTGGCAATCTTCTCGTTAACATTTTCAACAGCGTTGAGCACACCCTTACCTAAATATCTGCTTTCATCGTTGTCTCTAAGTTCTACGGCTTCATTCTCGCCGGTTGACGCACCCGATGGAACTTGAGCCTCTGCAGTGAAACCGTCTTCTGTCTCCAATATACATTTAACGGTAGGATTGCCTCTTGAATCTAAAACCTCTATAGCTTCAATATCTACAATGGCACTCATCTTAACCTCCAAATACAACAATTAAATATGCTGTTTATTTTACTTCTGACTACTTTTATCAGAATTTTCTCTTCCGATAAAGGAAAAATTTATGGAACAAAAACCGATTCTACAAAGTCCCTTGCATTAAATATCTTCAAGTCTTCAACGGATTCCCCTATACCTATATAGCGGATGGGAATATTCAGCTCCTCACTTATAGCAACAATTACTCCACCTTTAGCAGTTCCATCCATTTTTGTCAATACAATACCTGTTATACCAAGAGCCTTGTTAAATTCCTTTGCCTGATTAATGGCATTTTGCCCTATCGTTGAATCAAGCACAAGCAGCACCTCTTGAGGGGCTTTATCATACGCCTTGTTGATGGCTCTTTTAACTTTCTTAATTTCTTCCATCAAATTTTTCTGGGTGTGAAGCCTGCCTGCTGTATCAATAAATATTAAATCATATTGCCTTGCCACGCCGCTCTTCACGCCGTCAAACGCCACTGCCGCTGCATCCGCATTTTCCTGCTGTTTAACTATGCCGGCACCCGTGCGTTTTGACCAAACCTCTAATTGTTCAATCGCCGCAGCCCTGAAGGTATCTGCGGCTACAAGCATCACTCTTTTTGCTTTATCTGCATTTAAACTCGCAAGTTTGCCAATGGTGGTCGTCTTTCCACTTCCATTTATACCTACAACCAAAATAACGAAGGGTGATTCTCTGATTTGAAGGGGTTTTTCAACTTTGGTCAGTATAGAGAGTATCGTACTCCTTATGTCAATTTCTGCTTCTCTTCTGTTTTTGATTGTGCCTGTCTTTATGCCTTTTTCTATACTGTCCAAAATTTTTCGTGTTGTCTTAACGCCGAAATCCGATTCTATTAAAAGTTCCTCTACAAAATCCAAATATTCATCATTGACGGGTTCATCTTTTATAGATTCCTCGTGTATTTTATCTGTAAAATTTTCCTTTGTCTTATGTAACTTCTTTGAAATTTTTCCAAAAAATCCCATTGACTATAACCTCTCCAAAAAATCTTTCATAATTTTTTCCCTCTTGCCAAACATCCATGCTTCAGAAAATAGTTCTTCCTCTTTTAACATTGCATCTTTTCTATTGGCATATATGGAATGCTTAGAAAGATTTTTTATATGTTTTATCAGCCTTATATCATCATCCTTCAATCCGGCGCAGAATTCCACAGCCTTCTCCATAAGAATATACTTATCGTAAACTTCATTCACAAGCCCAAATAGTAGAGCCCTATCCGCCGTTATTTTTTCCGCACCCATAAGCACCTTTAAAGCGTTGGTGTAGCCTATTAAATTTACCAATCTATATGTTCCGCCCCAGCCTGTTGTGACACCCATATGCTTTTCTTTGAACTGTATAAAGCTGTCACTTCTTAAAAATCGCATATCAAACGGCAGTATGAGTTCTGCGCCGCCGCCTATAGCACTGCCATTTATAACACATAATGTAAGAATATCGATATCCTCAAAACGGTTAAGCAAATTATGCATTTTAAAAGACATCTCACGGGCATCAGTTTTGGATTTTAGTGTAATAAAATAACTTATATCGCCGCCTGATGAGAATACATTGCCACCTTTTGAGGTTACTATCAATGCGTGAATGCCGCTATGCTCTACGCTATCCAGTACATCGTTTAATTCATCCATAAACTCTTCGTTCAAGGCATTGCGTTTTTCAACCCTATTCAAATATAAAATACCTGTCTTATCCTGCTTATCAAAAGATGTGTATGACATAATTAAAAATTGAACGGCTGCCTATATACGCTATTTTCCGTCACTATAGCGCTGATTAATTCACTATCCGTCAAATCAAATGAGTAATTAAAGGCTTTTGATCCCGATGGCGCAGTCTGCTTACCCATAAAATATAAAACCTCATCCGCGCTTCTTTCTTCCACAACAATGTCATCACCTGAGGCAGTGTGCCTATCTATGGTCGATTCCGGCGCAGCAACAAGAAATGGAATGTTGTGCCTATAAGCAAGCACAGCTATGCAATATGTGCCTATCTTATTTGCTGTGTCACCATTTGATGCGATTCTATCAGCACCGACAACCACTGCATCAACCAAGCCCTTTTTCATCAATATACCGCAGGCGTTATCTGTAGCAATGGTATATGGTATTTTTTCTCGCTTAAGTTCAAATGCCGTCAACCTCGATCCTTGAAGATATGGCCTTGTTTCGTCTACAATGACATTTTTTAGTGTATACCTTTTATGAAGCGTTTTTATTATTCCCAGTGCCGTGCCTATTCCCCCCGTTGCAAGAGAGCCTGTATTGCAGTGTGTCAGTATATTTTTCTTATTTTTTAACAAAAAAGCGCCGTTGATACCTATTTTTTTGTCGCACTCTTTCTGTTCGTTCCATAAATTCATCGCCTCTTGCCTCAGTGATGCTATCATCTCATCAACATCCAAAACAGCACTTTGGCGTTCATAAAGAGCCTTCATACGCGATAAAGCATAAAATAGATTAACGGCAGTAGGTCTCGTTTTAGATAGACAATCTATGCTTTTATAAAGAGCCTTCTTAAGTTCATACATACTATGTGTCTTTTTTACGCTTAGATAAACACCAAATGCGGCTGCTATACCAATTAGTGGCGCTCCGCGTACAACCATATTTTTAATAGCTGCGCACATCTCATCTGCACTGTTTATCTCTATATAATCCTCTTCTCTTGGCAATTTTCTCTGATCGAGTAGAAATAGTCTATCGTTATCTAACTTTATAGCCATCCCTTACTTCTATACCACTCAACAGTTTTTTGAAATCCCGAATTTATATCATCTTTAGGCGAAAATCCTGTATCTTCCTTTAGCTTATCATAGTCACATATCCATCTATCGGCTGCAATTTCGCCCAACTTATCCAGTGTAAATAGAGCCCTATCCTTCATAAAATAACTAAAGAAGGCTAAAAAATTAACAATAGGATGGGATATTTTTATTGTATGACCCTTAACATTCATAGCATTAAAAATAGCATCTGCTACGGTTTGCCACGAATACGCGCCTCCATCTGAAATATGATAAACAGAAGGCTTATCTATCTTTGAAAATACAAGCCTATCAATGGCATCCGCAAGGTCTTTAACATATATAAAACTGAAATATTTGTTGCGCATTACGGGCAGCCTGCCGGATTTTGCCAACTTAAACATTAAAAAAAGATCGGTTTCGTTTGGTCCGTACACGATAGGCGGTCTTAAAATTTTAATATCATAATCGTTTATATATCTTAAAATTTCAAATTCACCTTTGAGCTTTGATGCACCATAGTTTGATACGGGGCTCATTGTTTCTGAAGGTCCTCTTGCTGCTAAGGACGACAGGTATATAACACGCTTTACGCCGGCATCTCTCGCGGCTTTTGCAACATTTTTTGTTCCTATTGTATTAACATTGTAAAATCTGTTAACATTAAAGCTCTTAATAAGCCCCGCTATATGAACAACAACATCCTGCCCGCGAAAGGCATCAAGCAGGCTATAGTAATTTAGAACATCGCCCTTGTATATTTTAACTGAATCCTTAAAAAGAGCTTGAGCTTTAGATATATTTCTTGCAACAACGCTAATATCGCCGTGATCTTTTAGCTTATTTACAACGTTGCTTCCGACAAATCCTGTTGCACCCGTAACAACAATTTTCATTTCTTCCAGTAAACAAAAGCAGATTTTTCACCTTCCCTATACTGTATATCCAAATCACCTTTATAAGCGCGCGTAAGCGCTTTCCCCAAACTTACAGCAAGATGCTCAAAGGTTGTATAAACAACCATTTTATTATCGGATATATCCTCAATTTTGCCTATTCTCCTTAAGGGATTACTCTTTTGAACCGATTTTTCCTTGTTTTTGATCATGTTCAATATTTCATCTTTCTTTGTTTTAAGCAGGTCAGTTTCTATGGTTAATATGCCACCGAAATATTCATCTTTGATTCTTTTACATGCAGGGCATAGATGTTCATTATACTGGCCCTTTGGTTTATCTATGTTTTTCCAAATTCCGTCCTCGAACACCAATCCGCATTCTGGACATACGGTTGGCCCTTTATGTTTTTTATTTTTTAGATAAGGTCTCTCATTAGTGGCGTAAAGATTGTTCTTCATATACTCCTCCTCATATTTCTTGCTCTAACAGCAAGATTTTTTTATAAATTTTC
>CAJXLZ010000052.1 GCA_913056505.1 uncultured Desulfurellaceae bacterium | reverse complement strand
ACCAGGGTATCTAATCCTGTTTGCTCCCCACGCTTTCGCGCCTCAGCGTCAGTATTGGTCCAGAAAGTCGCCTTCGCCACCGGTATTCCTCCCGATATCTACGAATTTCACCTCTACACCGGGAATTCCACTTTCCTCTCCCATACTCAAGCTATGCAGTTTCAGATGCACTTCCTCGGTTAAGCCGAGGACTTTCACATTTGACTTACATTGCCGCCTACGCGCCCTTTACGCCCAGTAATTCCGAACAACGCTTGCACCATCCGTATTACCGCGGCTGCTGGCACGGATTTAGCCGGTGCTTCCTTTGATGGTACCGTCAAACCATAAGGCTATTAACCTTATAGCATTTCTTCCCATCCGACAGGGCTTTACAACCCGAAGGCCTTCATCACCCACGCGGCGTCGCTGCGTCAGGGTTTCCCCCATTGCGCAATATTCCTCACTGCTGCCTCCCGTAGGAGTCTGGTCCGTGTTTCAGTTCCAGTGTGGCGGATCATCCTCTCAGACCCGCTAACCATCAATGCCTTGGTAGGCCATTACCCCACCAACTAGCTAATGGTACGCAAACTCATCCCTATACGACAACTTTCAAGAAGAGGTCATCTTTCCTCATTTAGTCCTGCAACTTAATAAGGGTATTCGGTATTAGCCAGCCTTTCGTCTGGTTATCCCAAATATAGGGGGAGATTATCTACGCGTTACTCACCCGTGCGCCACTCTACTCGCTACCCGAAGGTAACTTTCGCGTTCGACTTGCATGTGTTAAGCACGCCGCCAGCGTTCGTTCTGAGCCAGGATCAAACTCTCATGTTTAAAAAAACAAGAAGTAATCCTTCTTAAATTCTAAATCAAATAGATGTCCTTATAAAATATAAGGCTCTCAAAGAAATTTAGGGTATCTTAATTCTTCTATCTGGCTTTTTAAAAGAACATGTTGCTCTTAAGCAACGAAGGTGGAATATAATACACTAGATATGGTTTGTCAAGAAAAAAAAGAGGGGAAATAAAGTTTTTAAGAAAATGGTGTAGAGAGTAGGGATATGTATTGAAAATAAAAACATATATGATGATTATAAAAACTTTATTGTGATAAATATTAAAATTCTGATATAAATATGTCATGATAAAAATCTTGTTAATTGAAGATGATAAAGATTTAGGCAAAGCAATAAAAACTTTTCTATCCAAACAAAAATATGATGTAGACTGGTTTGAAGATGCTAAAGGGTTATTTTTTGAAGGCTACGATATACTTATTATAGATTGGTTGCTTAAACAATCAAGCGGGGTTGACATAATAAAATCAATAAAAAGAAAAAATATTTCCACACCTATAATCATGATAACAGTTAAATCGGACTTAAAAGATAAATTAAAGGTATTTGAGCTTGGGGTAGATGACTACATAACAAAACCATTTTCTCCCGAAGAACTGTTAGCAAGGATAAAAGCGATTTTGAACAGATATTATGCTAAAGAATGGATAAAAATAGATGAAAACATCCTTATAGATCCAGAAAATAGAAAAGTTTCTAAAAATGGTGAAAATATTGAACTTACACAAAAAGAATTTCTGCTGCTTGAGGCTATGTCGAAGAGAAAAGGTAAAATAGTGAACTACAATTTCTTAATTGACTATGTATGGGATGAGGAAGGTAGCTATGAAACATTAAAATCACACATTTACAGTATAAGAAAGAAATTGGGCAAAAATCTCATAAAAAATATTAAAGGATTGGGATATAAAATTGATTAAAAAGGCAGTCAAGAAAATAAAAATAAACTTCACACTATCCCACGTTCTTGTTAGCTTTATTTTTCTCTCTATTTTAAGTGCAATATACATATATTATTACTACGCAAGCAGCATAAACAATATAAAAAAAGAGTTAATTGCCTCGTCATATAAAATTGATAATGCACTAATATTTGAAGAGTTGGATAATATAAATATAGATAATATTTTTGCTGCTGTTTTTGATATGAGAGGGCGCATAGTTTTTGGAAACTTACCTACGAATATTGACATTAGAAAAAATGGATTTTTTTCAAAAAACAAATATCTTTTCTTCATCTCTAATACAATGAATACATCAAGTATACCGTATCGTATCGTAACAGCCTATTCACTCAAAAATTTATATAGCAATATCAAAAAAAATGCAGAAATATATTTTCCGCTTTCATTACTTTTCAGCCTTATATATGGCCTGTTTATATATTTTTTAAGCGGCGTATGGCTAAAGCCTGTTGAGAGAACTTATACCAATTTGGAAGAGTTTACTGAAATGTTTTCTCACGAGGTATTAACACCTATTTCAACCGCACTTTTCTATATAGAGGATGAGAAAATACAGAACAGCTTGATAAAGTCTAAAGATTTCCTAAATAGTTTTTTAACCTTTCAAAAACAGCAAGCATTCCCGTGGCATAAAAAAAGCGTTAACATAAAAAATACCGCAGAAATCGTAATGAGGGAACTCACGCCATTAATAGATAAAAAACATATAAAAATCAATTCTGACTGGGAAGTTGAAAAAACAGTCTCAAATCCGGAATTAATTTATCTTATTTTAAAAAACACAATAGAAAACGCCGTTAAATATGCACCCGACAATAGCACTGTAGCAATCAAAACAACTAACGTAGATAAAGAAGTACATATAAAAATTATAAATAGGAATATCAGTTACAATAAATTGACTGAAAAATTTGAAAGCAAAAATAGCTTTGGTTTGGGATTGTATATAACAAGAAGGGCAGTAGAAACGCTTAATGGAAAAATTCAGATTCAAACTGGGGAAGACGTGTCGGTTAACATACATCTTCCCCATTATTAAAATTACTGCGCTTGATACTTGGGTGGCTTGGGAGACATAATAGGATTGGGTGGCTTGGGAAGCGCAACAAGATGGTTGGCTCTATACACATGGACAACAGCCCTGCTCAAGCACATAGATGAAACAGCATAATCAGCTGCCTGCCTATATCTTTTCTGATTATAAAGTCTGTTTGCTTTCTTATAAAGCTCTTTGGATTTTTTCATCAACCATTTTCCATCTTTAACAGAATTAGCATAAGACTCCCCTGCATAAATGCCATCTGACGCTCTTAAAATGGTCCTATATGCCACTTGAGCAGGACGTTGGCGTTCATAAAACATCCCCATGCGATTGTTTTGATTTTTATCAAAACCACCATAATCATAAGGACCACGAGCAAAACTGCTGCCTGCGGTTAATGTAATCAAAGCCAAAACCGCCCAAAAATAAGTAAAACGTTTCATAACAATACCTCCTAAAAATTTATTCTTGAAGGCATAATATCAATATAAAGTAAAATGAAAGTAAAGTATATGCGCCGATTTCAATATTTCTTCTTCTAAATCTTTATTTTTACAATCTTATTAAAAAATCCAATATTCATATTTATAAATTAGATTGCTCACTTTAATCAGAAAATGGATTGCTGCACAATAATTATGCGAGTCAACACAGCTAAATTTTAGATTTAACTTCAGATGCAGTATACGATTATGTAGCTTGGCTTAACTCTCTTTCTTAGATTCGATAAATGCATAGGCGTTGTGATTATGTATGCTTTCAAGACTTTCTACCTCTACGCTAAAATGTTTCACCCTGTTATCCTTCTTTAATTTTAGCGACACATTTCGCGCAATATCCTCAACAAACATTGGATTATCATAGGCATATTCCGTAACATATTTTTCATCTGGACGTTTCAATAAAGAGTAGATATCACAGCTTGCAGAATGCTCGACAATATTCACAATATCTTCTATCCAGATCATCTCATTAAAACTCACCGATACAGTCACGATGCAGCGCTGGTTGTGCGCTCCATTTTTACTTATCTCTTTGGAGCAGGGGCATAGGCTTGTTACGGGAACGGCGACGCTCAATGTTATCTTTTCTGTTTTATCATTACTTAACGCATCCACCTTGCAATTATAGTGCATCAAAGATTTAATTTTCGTTACAGGTGCTTCTTTTTCTATGAAGTACGGAAAACTCAGCTGTATATAAGATCTGTTTGCATTTAATCTATCTCTCATCTCTTTCAGTATATGACCTATTTTTTTAATATCTATCTCATATATATTCTCATTCAATATCTCTACGAATCTGCTCATATGTGTGCCCTTAAAGTGCGACGGCAACAGAACATACATATTGATTGTCGCAATTGTATGCTGCGTCTGCCTTGATTTATCAAGCAGTGTTATTGGGTATTTCAAATTTTTAACCCCTACCTTATCAATAGGCATATTTCTTTTGTCTTCTCTTGACTGTACATCCGCAAGCTCATTCATACTGCCATTTTACAATAAAAGCCAAGAATATTCCACCTTTAACTTGAAAAAAATAGCTAATGACATATAATTTGGTGCGTGATTATTAGATTATTGATTATTATGGAGGTAAAAATTTATGAATGCGCTAAAAACAGCACTTTTAATGACGCTGCTTGCGGGTCTATTTATTGTTATAGGTGGTATGTTAGGCGGTAGAAGCGGTGTAATTATAGCTTTTATTATGGCTCTCGGGATGAATTTTTTTAGCTATTTTTTCTCGGATAAGATTGCACTGTCGATGTACCGTGCAAAACCCGTGACGCGCGATGAGTATCCTCAACTATATGAGATTGTTGAATATTTAACAAATCAGGCGAATTTACCTATGCCTAAAATCTATATTATCCCTCAAGATGCACCAAATGCATTCGCAACAGGAAGAAATCCATCGCATGCAGCTGTTGCTGTTACACGCGGTGCACTAAATATTTTAACAAGAGAGGAATTAATGGGTGTATTGGGGCATGAGTTAGGTCACATAAAACATAGAGATATACTTATATCCACAATAGCAGCAACCGCCGCAAGCGCAATAATGTTCTTATCCAGTATGATAAAATGGGCGGCACTATTTGGAGGGCTTTCAAGGGATGATGAGGATGCAAATCCAATTGTTTTGATAGCTATGGCTATAGTTGCACCTATTGCGGCAATGCTCATACAAATGGCTATATCACGCTCGAGAGAATACGATGCAGATAAAGCCGGCGCTACATATTCTAAGAATCCACTCTATTTGGCAAATGCATTAGAAAAATTGGAAAACTACTCATCAAGAATAAAGTTCGAAGGCTCACCTGCAACGGAAAATATGTTTATTGTCAACCCATTCAAGGGCAAAAATCTGTTATCTTTATTTGCCACGCATCCGCCTACGAGTGAACGGATTAAAAGATTAAAAGCTATGGCTCAAGGCGGGTTATAAATTCTTTTAAGGATTCATTTTGAATATTTATCCACGGTGCATCCTTAAATCTACTTCTAAAAAATGTCATCTGGCGTTTGGCATATGCTTTTGTGTTTTTTGTTATTAATTCTATGAGCTGCTGTTTTGTCATTGATCCGGATAAAAATTCAAGCGTCTCCTTATAGCCAATGGATTTTAGCGGCGCAGCTTGTGCATATCCCAAACTAATAAGTTTTTTAACCTCATCTATTAATCCGGATTGAATCATCTTTTTAACCCTGCGCTCAATACGCTTGTTTAAAATATCTTTCTCCACATACAAAATGAATACTAAAAAACGATCATCTAAACATTTAGCAGACACAAAATATTCACTCAATGTTTTTCCGGTGTCGAGATAAACGCTTAATCCCCGTTTAATTCTCTGAGAATCATTTTTATTAATCTTCATAGCCCATTTTTCATCTATAACCTCAAGCCATCTATATAAATAATCATTACCATATTCATTATCTATATCATCAAAAAAACGCTTTATTTTCTCATCTACCGGCTCTATATTATCAAGCCCAAACAACAGTGAATCCACATAAAATCCACTGCCACCAACTATAATAACATTTTTGCCTTTAGCGTGTATCTGCTCTACGGCGTCATTGACCGCCGCGACAAATTCACCTGCGGAAAAATTCTCATTCGGATTCTTTATATCAATTAAATGGTGTTTCACCAACGATTGCTCCTCTTTTGTGGGTTTTGCAGATCCAATATTCAAGTATTTATAAGCCTGTATAGAGTCTGCAGATATAATCTCCGCATCTATCTTTAACGCCAATTCTATAGCAAATTTAGTTTTTCCTATAGCAGTAGGTCCCAGCAATACTATATCTTTCATAATACTTTCAGTTTCAAATCAGCTTTTCTTTGGCAACAATTAAGCGAAATCAAACCTTATCTCTTTAATCCCTAATAAAACATCTCCGCAAAGAACCTATTATTTTCCTTCTTCAATGTATCTATTTTTATGTCTATAACATCATTTATTTTAATCCTATTTCCGCCGGTTGTTCCTATTTTTTCCACACCTATGCCAACACTTTCTGCCGCCTCTCTTATTCTCTTATCTTCTTTTGTCTCTATCACTATAACACCCTGTGTTTCCGAAAACAGATAAAAATCCGGCCGCGTGCTATAATTAATATCAATACGAGCGCCTATATCAGAGGTCATACACATCTCAGCTACAGCTATTGCCAATCCACCGTCTGATATATCGTGTGCAGACAAGATAGATGCTTTTACTTTTTGAATAAACTCTAAAAGTTTTCTGTGCGCTTGAAAATCAACTGCCGGTATTTTGCCTTTAACTGTATTATGTATCCATTTTAAGTAGGCAGAGCCACCGAGTTCTGCTTCTTTAATCTTTCCGATAATGTACAGTGAGCTGCCCTCGCTTTTTAAGTCTATGGACAACGCCTGATGCGGATCATCCATTAATCCTACCATACCTATTGTAGGTGTCGGATAGATATCACTATCAACAGTCTCATTATAAAAACTTACGTTACCGCTAACCACAGGCACATCTAAAGCCCTGCAGGCTTCCGACAGTCCTTCTGTGGATTGCTTGAATTGCCACATAACCTGAGGGTTCTCAGGATTTCCAAAATTTAGGCAATCCGTTAATGCAACAGGATATGCGCCTACAGTTACCAAATTTCTAAAAGCCTCCAAAAATGCCAGCTGAGAGCCCTTGTATGGGTCTAAATATACAAATCTTGGATTAACATCAACACTTGCCGCAACGCCTTTGCCTGTTTCTTTTATTCTCAAAACAGCAGCATCGTGTGGCGATCTCAATATTGTGTTTGTCTGAACCGTCGCATCGTA
>CAJXLZ010000051.1 GCA_913056505.1 uncultured Desulfurellaceae bacterium | reverse complement strand
AAAGAGCGGGCAGAACATTTAATGCTTGTTGATCTTGCAAGAAACGATTTAGGCAGACTGGCGAGAAAAGATACGGTAAAGGTGAAGTATTTTATGCATCCTGAGGATTATTCACATGTAATCCACCTTGTTTCAGATGTTGAAGCTGAGATGGATGAGAGCTTTGATCTAATGGATGCTCTTCTTAATACATTTCCAGCAGGAACCCTAAGCGGTGCGCCCAAAACAAGGGCTATAGAGATTATCGATGATATAGAAAAAAATGAGCGCGGACCATACGGCGGATGTATTGGCTATATTGGATTCAATGGCAATATGGATATGGCAATAACAATAAGAACAGCGGTATTTAAGGGCGAACGGGCGCGTTTGCAGGCAGGGGCAGGTATCGTCTATGACAGCGTGCCGGAATCGGAATATTCAGAAACACTTAATAAATTGGCTGCCTTAGTCAAAGCAGGAGGATTAGATGATACTATTAATAGATAATTACGATTCCTTCACATATAATATTTACCAATATATTGTGCATTTTAACCGTGATGTTGAAGTTATAACAAATACACACCATCTATCTGAAATAAAAGGTTTAAAAGATATGGATGCAATTGTTATATCGCCCGGTCCGTCGAGGCCGGAGTATTCTATGCTGAGCCTTGATGCAATTGATTTTTATAAGGGGAAACTGCCTATTTTGGGTGTGTGCCTCGGTATGCAGGCGATAAGTTACTACTTTGGGGCAAATATAAGAGCAGCAAAGCGGATAATGCACGGTAAGGTGGATAGGATACGCCATTTGCAGTCAAAAATCTTTAAAGGACTACCTGAAAAAATAGATGTTGTGCGTTATCACTCACTTGCGGTGGATAATTTGAAAGATTTAAGCATAACAGCATATTCAATAGAGGACAATGAGATTATGGCGGTAGAATCGGAAAAGCTGAAAATATACGGCTTACAGTTTCATCCTGAGTCTTATTTGACACAAAGTGGATTAGATATAATAAAAAATTTTATGGAGGTAGTATATGCTAAATAGAGTTTTAGAAGATCTAAAATACGGTAAAGATTTAGAGATGTCAACAGTTGAAGCTATTTTTGACAACGTTTTGAGCGGCACATACAAGGAAGAAGAAATTGCCAATCTGCTTATTGCGCTCGCTAATAAAACTGAGTCTGCAAGTGAAATAGCTGGGGCTGCAAAATCTATGAAAAAACATGCCAATCAGATTGATACAGGTATGAAGCTACTTGATACCTGCGGCACGGGCGGTGATAAGAAATCAACATTTAATATATCAACCGCAGCCTCAATTGTCTGCTCCATTTTTGTGCCTGTGGCAAAGCACGGCAATAGGGCTGTGAGTTCAAAATCGGGTTCTGCAGATGTATTAGAGGCTTTGGGTGTACCAATAGATTTAACAAAGCAGGCAGCCTTTGAATATCTGAAAAAGAATGAATTTGTATTTTTATTTGCCCCTAATTATCATCCTGCAATGAGGTATGTGGCGCCTGTAAGAAAGCAACTCGGTATTAGAACAATTTTTAATCTGCTTGGGCCTTTGTGCAACCCGTTTAATGTATCATATCAAACCATAGGTGTTTTTAGTAGAGATTTTCTGCCTGTTATGCTTGAGGCATCTGATATGCTCGATATGGATAATGTAATATTTCTATCATCAAATGACGGACTCGACGAGGTCAGCATATCAGATATTACCATCTGCTATCAAAAACAGGGTTTGAACAAGAAACGGTTTGAGTTTGACCCAAGAGAGTTTGGAATCTATGCAGATATTAGCGCAATCAAGGGATATGATGCCAAAAAAAATGCGGAAATTATGATGGAAGTGTTTGAAAATAAGCACGAGAATCTTAAAAATGCCGTGGCAATTAATGCGGCCTTTGGCTTTGTTGTAAGCGGTGTTGAAAATGATATAAGAAATGCTTTTAATCTTGCAAAAGAAACAATAGAAAATAAAAAAGCGCTTGAGAAGATTGAATCATTAAAGGAAAAAGAGTAGTTCAATGTTGCTTGATGAAATTTTAAAGAACAAAAAAGAGGAAATAAAGAATATATCTATTAAAGAAACAAGGGATAGAAAACTGCACCATTTAAGTGATTATTTCAATGGTGATATTAATATTATTGCAGAGATAAAGGGCTCGTCCCCATCAGCCGGTTTTTTAGGCGAGATAGATTTGAAAGAGATATTGGATGCTTATTTAAGATATGCTAAGGCAATAAGTGTTTTGACTGATGAGAAATTTTTTTCCGGGAGTTTTGAGCGATTGAGCGAGGTTTGCAGTCGCGTTGATATACCGGTTTTGTGCAAAGATTTTATTATAGACAAGGTTCAGATAAAGAAGGCTTATGTATGTGGCGCTGATATCGTGCTTTTAATTGTGAGAATTTTGGATGATAAAAAATTGAATGAGCTTTACAATTACGCTAAAGAATTAGGGCTTGATCTACTTGTTGAGGTTCACTCTTTAGAAGAGCTTGAAAGAATAAGAAGAATGTCGCCGGCAATTGTCGGCGTAAATGCCAGAGATTTGGACACACTTGGGATCTCTTTGGAAAGGGCAAAGAATATTTTAGATAGTATAGATTTTAAGACAATAAAAATAGCAGAAAGCGGCATAAGAACCAAAGAAGATATAGATTATCTAAAAACAAGCTGTGATGGATTTTTAATAGGTGAGGCATTGATGAAAAATTTATCAAATTTGGAAGCAGAATTTTTAGATTTGATAGGAAGGAAAAATGAAGGTTAAATTTTGCGGAATGACAAATCTCGATGATGTGCTTGCCGCGGTTGATCTCGGTGTTGACTTTATCGGTTTTGTATTTTATACAAAAAGCAAGCGGTTTATTTCATACGATAAGGCAAAGAATATTATTAAAAATATCAATAATAGTGTAAAAACCGTGGGTGTATTTGTTGATCAAGATGAGAAAGAGATAAAGATAGCAATGGAGTATTGCGGGCTCGATTATGCGCAAGTATATCATGATTTTCAGGGTTTCAACACTATCAGGGTTTATAGGATTGCAGACAGACTGCCAATAGTCAAAAGTAATGGTTTGATTCTGTTTGACAGCTATACAAAATCAGTTGGCGGAAGTGGCATAGCGTTTGACAAAAGTCTTATTAAAGATGTAGATTATAAAAATAGGCTTTTTATCGCAGGGGGCGTAGGTATAAATAATATAGATGAAATAGTTGATATAGATCCTTTTGGTGTTGATCTGGTTAGTTCAATTGAGGCATACCCAGGCAAAAAGGATATAAAAAAGATGAAAGAATTTATGAAAATTGTAAAGAGGTTTTAAATGAATGCTTATTACGGCATATACGGTGGGCAGTTTGTTCCCGAAACATTAATGAGAGCTCTACGCGAACTCGAAGATGCTTTTGTGCAATTTAAAAAAAATAAAGAGAGCAAGCGCAAATTTCAATACTACTTAAAAAATTATGCAGGCAGACCAACGCCTTTATATTTGGCTGAAAATTTTAGCAATTACGTTGGAGCTCAAGTTTATTTAAAGCGTGAGGATCTACTCCACACAGGAGCTCATAAATTAAATAACACATTAGGGCAAATTCTTCTTGCAAAATTTATGGGCAAGAAGCGCATTATTGCAGAGACAGGGGCAGGCCAACACGGTGTTGCAACAGCTACGGCAGCGGCTCTACTTAATATGGAGTGTGTCGTTTATATGGGCAAGAAGGATATGGAACGTCAGGCGCCAAATGTTGACAGAATGAAGTTACTCGGTGCTAACGTAGTATGCGTTGAGAAGGGTAGTATGACGCTTAAAAGTGCTATCAATGAGGCTCTTCGTGATTGGGTTAAAAATGTTCAGACAACGCACTATTTGATAGGCAGTGCCGTTGGTCCATATCCTTTCCCTGAAATTGTTAAATATTTTCAATCTGTTATAGGAAAAGAGGCTAAGAAACAGATTATGGAACAGAATGGCAAGTTGCCCGATAGTGTCGTTGCTTGTGTAGGCGGCGGCAGCAACGCTATAGGTATATTCAGTGGATTTGTAAAATATAAAGATGTTGAACTGATAGGTGTTGAAGCTGGCGGTGAATCACTTGAACTTGGTAAACATTCAGCGACACTGACAATGGGCAGGCCCGGCATTCTGCATGGTGCATTGAGCTATCTTCTGCAGGATGAGTATGGACAGGTGGCAAATGTGCACTCTGTTTCTGCGGGGCTTGATTATCCGTCTGTTGGTCCAGAACATAGTTATTTAAAAGATAATGGTAGGGTGAAGTACGATGTCTGCTTTGATAACGAAGCGTTGGATGCGTTCAAACTTTTAAGCAAAATGGAGGGCATAATTCCTGCGCTTGAGAGTTCACATGCCATAGGTTATGTTGTAGAGCATAAAGATAGGTTTAAAAACAGGGTTGTAATTGTAAACTTATCAGGCAGGGGAGATAAAGATTTAGGAATTGTAAAACAGATTAGGGGATAAAAATGTGTAAAGTGGGCATATATCTTGTTTGTGATTATCTGAATAGGGATGGATTTTTAAAGGCTGTTGAAATTTGCAATAGATACAAAATAGATTTTTTGGAGATAGGCTTTCCATTTTCCGATCCCGTGGCGGATGGGCCTGTTATAGAGAAAGCGGCGCTTGATGTGTTGAAACGGGAGAATACGGGTGATTTCTTTAAAAGCTTGAAGTCTGCAAGAGAGATATTTAAGGGCAGATTATATGTTATGACATATGCAAATGTTATTTTTGGATATGGGTCTGAGAAATTCGCAAAAGAGGCTCAAATGGTTGATGGTATGATTATAGCCGATCTGCCTTTGACAGAAAGCGGAAAATTTAAAAGGATCTTCGATAGATATAATATAAATTTAATACATTTTGCGACGCCTGAAAGTAGCTATGAGGATATAGATAAAGTAAAGAAAATCTCTAAAGACTTTATATATTTCGTATCAACAAGGGGCATAACGGGCGGCAGTTTTAGTCTGGATCAGGAAACAGCCGATAAAATTAATTACGCAAGAAATAATTTTAATAAGGATGTGATTTTGGGATTTGGAATAAGATCAAAGGATGATATTCATAAGGCATGCAAAACCGCAGATGGCGTTGTCATTGGCACAGAGGCTATCAGAGCAATCGAAGAAAATAGATTTGAAAATTTTATCAAATCATTAAGGCAATAAAAAGCCATATTGACCTACTTGACATAATATTTGGACTAACTATACTTCTTTTTAAGAATTAAGGGGGCTAATATAATGCTTTCAAAAAGAATTATTCCCTGTCTTGATGTAAAAGGCGGCAGGGTTGTGAAAGGCATAAATTTTCTTGACTTAGCAGATGCCGGTGACCCTGTTGAACAGGCCGTTATTTACGACAAAGAGCAAGCTGATGAACTGGTATTTTTAGATATAACAGCAAGTTATGAAAAGAGAAAAACAATAGTGGATGTAGTTGAAAGAACGGCAGAAAAAGTTTTTATGCCGCTTACGGTGGGGGGTGGGATAAGTAATATAGACGATATAAGGGTGCTGCTTAAAGCAGGAGCAGACAAAATTTCTATTAATTCATCTGCGGTTAAAAATCCTAATTTTATCTATGAGTCCTCTAAAATTTTTGGCAGTCAATGTATAGTTGTTGCCATAGATGCAAAAAGAACAAAAAACGGGTTTGAAGTTTTTATAAATGGCGGACGAGTGCCCACCGGGCTTGATGCAATTAAGTGGGCAAAGCAGGCAGCAGACAGTGGTGCAGGTGAAATATTATTGACAAGTATGGATGCCGATGGAACGAAAAACGGCTATGATCTTGAGTTAACAAAGGCCATATCAGATAGCGTAGAAATACCTGTGATTGCCTCAGGCGGCGCAGGAAACCCCAAACATATGAAAGATGTATTTGATGTAGGTGCTGATGCAGCCTTGGCAGCCTCAATATTCCATTTTGGGGATTATACGATAAGACAAACAAAACAATATTTGCAAAAAGAAGGGGTAAATGTCAGAATATAAATTCGCATTAATCGTGATGAGTGATTCAAGGAGCAAACATCCAGAGGATGATAAAATAAAACCAATATTCGAAGATATCATAAAGAAGATAAACGGAAGTTTAGCATACTATGATATAATACCGGATGAATTTGATCTAATTAAAGAAAAATTGATTGAGTTTTCTGAAAAAAAGGATGTGGATATGATAATCACAAGCGGCGGCACAGGTCTTTTTTATAGGGATGTAACACCAGATGCAACAAAGGAAGTTTTGGAATATGAGATCCCCGCAATTACACAGGCTATGTTGTACAATGCCTTATCATTTACAAAAAGGGCTATGTTGTCGAGAATGTTGGCGGGTGTAAGAAATCATAAGCTGATTATAAATCTTCCCGGATCCCCCAAAGCTATGAAAGAAAATCTTGAATATATTATTGATGTTTTGCCACATGCTATTGACAAACTTCAAGGTGACACCACGCCATGTGGAGGATGATATATGTATGATTTTGTAAAACGCATAAAAGAAAAGAAGATACAGAAGATAGAAAATGGAATATTTCTTGTTGCCGAAAAACATCTTCTTAAAGCAAAAAATGGCGATGATTATCTGGGTTTAAAACTTAAAGATAAAACGGGCACAATAGAAGCAAAAATTTGGAATAACCGCTTATACCTAAAAGATAAATTTAATGAATCGGATTTTGTAAAGGTTACAGGTGAAAGCAATCTATTTAAGGATAATTGGCAGATTATTATTAAGGATATAGGGAAGATTGATGATAAAAATATATCCAAAGAAGATTTTTTGCCGTCGACGAGTAGAGATATAAACGCAATGAAAGAGGAGATGTTCGGCATAATAAACGGCATTAAAAATCAATCGTTAAAGAAACTTCTTCTCAACATATTTAAGGATGAAGATTTCCTGAATAAATTCTGCAAAGCACCTGCGGCTAAAACTATGCATCATGCTTACGTTGGAGGGCTTTTAGAACACACGCTGTCAGTTACAAAACTTTCAAAACAGATATCTCAGTTTTACGGCGGTATGGACGAAGATATGTTAGTAACATGCGCACTTTTGCACGATATAGGCAAGGTTGAGGAACTGGATTCAACAACCTTCGGATATACTACAAGCGGCAAAATGATAGGTCATGTTATAATAGGCTATACTATGGTTCAAAATAAAATTAAAGAAATCAAAACACTATCTGA
>CAJXLZ010000050.1 GCA_913056505.1 uncultured Desulfurellaceae bacterium | reverse complement strand
AAACGGTTTTTGATTTTCAACGAAATGCGCTCAAAAATGCTTTAATCGCTTTGGCGGATTACAACGAAAAAACGGAAGATTTGCCTATTTGCAAAAACGAACAAGAGAAAAAGAAACGGTTTTTTCGGAGATATTATAAAAACGAAATTGGCGATAAGTTTGATTACGATTTAAAGAAGAAAAAAGAAGAGAAAACGGCAAAATATCTTTTAAAATATGATAAAGATTATCCAGCGAAAAACAATAAGATTTCATTTGCATATTTTATCAATCGGATGAGTTTTTGGATGGCAACGGGTTCTGGTAAGACACTGGTTATAGTTAAATTGATTGAACTTTTGGGCAAACTTATTGCTGAGAAGGAGTTACCAGAAAGTGCGAATTAAAGGGGTCGTGTCTTAACATTTGACATTTATTCAGTTTCGCAATATGCCTACTCCATTATGGCAAGAGCTCTTAGACTATCTTTTGAAAATGCGTTTTATCATATAACCGCACGAGGCATAAGATAAGGAAAACATCTTTTATTCAGATAAAGATAAAAAGGTATTTATGGATAAGATAAATGAGCGGCCTAATCAGGCCATAGCGGACTAGTGCTATCTTCACTCATTATTTTTAATCTCTCTATCCTTAATTTTGTCTAACTGTGTGTTTGAAGTTTTTCCAGCAAGCTAAATTTTATCTTGAATTGAGATTTCTTATATGTTATAAATCCCTTGCTTTTTAAGATGGAGGTAGATGATGGCAAGAAGATGTGATATATGCGGGAAAAGAGCCCATGTAGGTATGAAGGTTAGTCACTCTCACATAAGAACGAAGAAGAAATGGCTTCCCAATATACAAACTATGAGGGCAAGAGTGAATGGAGAGGTTAAAAAAATTCATATATGCACAGCCTGCATTCGCTCAGGCAAGGTAGAAAAGGTTCTTTAGATCTATTTTCTGTCAAAGAATGGATTTTTGGTGGAGACAGAAAACGGTATGCCATATGCTCCACCAACCTTTTCTGTGAAAAATCCCACCTCTTTTGCAGCTTGGCCTATTGAAAGCATAATCCTGTTATCTATTCCGAGAACAGATGCCAGTTTCACAAGCGATCCTATGGCTATACCTGCATCGGTAATGCTTATAGCACACATACCGCCATTTTTTTCGCACTCTTTGCACGTTTGAAACCCACAAAACTTACAATCAAATCCGTGATAGAACATCTTATAACCTATTAATATAATATGAGAGCTCTGCCTGCAGTTTTCTGCATCTCTCTGATAAAAAGAGAAGTTTGTTTCGTTGGAAAGCTGTTTTGCTCTATCTAAAATTTTTTCTATATCTTTGTTATCTTTTACAATTTTTACAACAATATCATCACGCCCTACGCCTTTTGGTGCAGTAACAGCGTCCATTAGCATCAGCTTGGTTGCAATATCAATGCCGTCTTCTATTATATTTTTCATATATTTAACCTCCTTTGAACATACCCTCTCAATTTAATAAGGGATTTCGTTCTTATTTGAGACACTCTCGATTCTGTTTTATCAATAACATCCGCGATTTCTTTCATTGTAAAGTCTTCATAATAGTATAAAGATAGCACTGTTAATTCCGTTGTATTAAGCTTTGCAAGGCCCTCTTTTAAGATATTCTTAAGCTCGGACTCCTCCACCATATTCAGTGGACTTTTGCATTTCTCATCTTTTATGCTTTCTATAAATGGTTTATCGCCGTAAATATATTTATCAATGCTTAATATTGTAGAATTAGAAACTTCCTGCAAAAGCTTGTTCATTTTTTTAACACTCAAACCGGCTCTTTGTGCAACCATTTCATCTGTAGGATCAAAAATGCCCTCATTCATAAATTCCTCATACGCCTTAGAAATCTTTTTTAGGCGGTCACGCGAATAACGAGAAATTCTATCTGAACTTCTTATTTTATCAAGAATAGCCCCTCTAATTTTTTGGACAGCATACGCCTTAAATTCATTTGTATTTCTGTCGTAATCACATTTATCCAAAGCTTTCAATAAACCCATCATACCGATTTGGACAAAATCATCTACATCAAGACCATCCGGCATTTTAATCACTGTTTTCAATACTATTCTTTTTACAATCGGATAATATGATTTTATTAAGCTTTCCATATCCATAAATATATTAAAACTAAGCTTATCAGCCTTCAATATACTATTCTTTATCCTTTGACTGTGCATTGACAGAAACAAAGTTCATAATATAAGCGCTGACTATGCCCAAAATATAAAATGCTATGGATGTGAAAAACGTCCTTAAGAGGGCATTAAAGAAATCAACGTTATTGTATGTAAAAACCAATATACAGAAAGCTATTGCTATAAGTGCATATAAAGAACCGACCTTTTTTGCCTCGAAAAGCATACCTAATGTACCTGCCACTTAATCAATTTTATAAATTCTTCCTCATTGATAATGTTAATACCCAACTTTTTAGCCTTATCAAGTTTTGATCCGGGTTTATCACCTACAACTAAATAATCAAGGTTGGGGCCGACACTGTTTTTCACAATTCCACCCCTTTTTAATACCTCATCTTGAGCCCGGCTTCTTGGTATAGACAAAGAACCTGTAAACACAAAACTTTTATTTTCAACATTCGGATTTAGTAAGAATCCGCCCTCTTTATTCTGTTCATCTTTGAAAAAAACTCCAAGTTTCATAAGATTATTTATGGTATCCAAATTTCTCTTCTCACTAAAGAAAGATAATACACTATTTGCTATCTCTTCACCTACGCCATCTATAGAAAGCAACTCCTCTTTATCTGCTCTCTTTAAATGTTCCAAATCGCCGAAGTGATCAGCCAATAATTTTGCAACATACTTCCCTACCCCTCTTATACCCAGCGCCATTATAAATTTAGCAAATGTTGTGCCTTTACTCTTTTCGATAGCTTGCATAATATTTGATGCAGATTTATCACCTAAGCGTTCAAGATTGGATAGGGTATTCTTATCAAGCCTATATATATCACTTACATCTCTTATAATGCTTTTATCTATCAATTGATCTATTATGCTGCTTCCAAGACCCTCTATATCCATAGCATCCCTTGATACGAAATGTTTAATGGATTCCTTAATAACAGCAGGGCAATTTATGTTGGTGCATCTGTAGTATGCGCCATCTTTTACAATATTGGAAGAACACACAGGACACTTGGTGGGCATATTAAAAATTCTCTCATGCCCTGTGCGTTTTTCCTTAACACTCTTAACTACCTCTGGTATAACATCACCTGCACGCTGAACAAAAACTGTATCTCCAACCCTTATATCCTTTTTTCTTATTTCATCAAGAGTATGTAGACTTGCCCTTGATACGGTAGCTCCGCCTACATTGACAGGTTTTAATATTGCAACAGGCGTTAGGATACCTGTGCGACCTACATTAACAACGATATCTAAAATCTTTGTAGTAACCTGTTCAGCCGGAAATTTAAATGCTATAGCCCATCTCGGTGATTTTGTTGTAGATCCTAACCTATCTTGATAAGCAAATTTATCAACCTTTAAAACCATGCCATCTATCTCATATTCCAAACTATTTCTTACTTCCGCAATATATTTTTTATACTCTATAGCCTCTTCTATGTTCTTGCATAATCTGTTTAAAGGACTCACTGGAAATCCAAGCATTTTTAAAAAATCAAGGGACTCACTCTGACTAACCGGGCTTTTATGCCACTCTATTGCTCTTATGTAATAGGTAAATATTGTAAGATTTCTTATCGCAGCCTTTTTGGGGTCTAATTGCCTAATGGATCCTGCTGCTGCATTACGCGGATTTACAAAGACAGGCAAATTCTCTTTTTCCCTTTCTTTATTCATCTTCCAAAAATCACTCTTTCTTAATATCACTTCTCCCTGAACATCAATATATGCAGGCGGATTATCAACAATTAATTCAAGAGGTAGATTTTTTATAGTCCTTATATTCTGCGTAACATCTTCACCGACATAACCGTCTCCCCTTGTGGATGCATTGTATAATCTCCCATCTTTATAAATCAGACATATAGACAAACCGTCAAATTTAGGTTCAGCACTATAGGCAATATCTTCATCCTTAGACAACATCAATGTGCGCTTAATTCTTAAATCAAATTCTCTCAGCTCCTGCTCACTAAACACATCATCCAAAGACAACATAGGTATCGTATGTTCCACCTTCTCAAACTTATCTAAAGGCTTCCCACCCACCTTTTGAGTTGGTGAATTCTCATCAAAAAACTCCGGATTCTCATCTTCGAGCTTTTTTAATTCTGCAAATTTTCTGTCATACTCTGCATCAGATATAACCGGATTATCCAAAACATAATATCTATAGTTATGATAATTCAGCTCTTTTCTTAAATCCTCAATCCTCTTCTTTATCGCTTCTTTATCCATTGTCATCACCACGATAATTATGCAAGGAAAAACCCCTGCCTGTCTCATATGTTGCATATGTAAAATGCTCTAAAAAATCACCCGTATTTATATATATACCATTATTTTTTTTAATCAATATAGGGTTATGCGTATGCGCCAATATAACAACATCTATCCCGCTTTTTATCTTAGAGTTTGCAAACTTTTCTAATGCATCGTCTGTATGTCTGCTTTTTTTAGATTTAATATCTGTTTTGCTGAAATGTGAGGCCTTTTTTGATAAAGAAAGCAAAAGTGACGGCTTTATATGTTCAATTATACGAAGCGTAAACCGATTTTTAAGTGCATTTCTAAACATCATATATTTAATATCTTCCTTATCCACCATATCGCCATGCTCCATATATACCCTTAATCCATCAAATTTTTCCTCCAGAGAGCGTTTAATGATATGAGCATCCATAAATTGCCGTAAACCCTCCAATCTATATTCATGATTTCCCTCAAAAATATAAAGTTCCGTCTTCTTTAAAATGACTTTCAGTAGGGTTAGCAGTTTTATATGGTGCTTGTAGATAAAATTTTTGTATCCGAAATAAAATTCAAATATATCACCCAGTAAATATATTCTATCAAAATATGTGTAATTATCCCATAAAAATTTCAAAAATATATCACCGCTTATTGGATAGTGAACATCCGATACAAAAAGACATTTCATAATCTTATTCTTCCGGTGTTTAACATATATTTTGCTGCAATCACACCGAATAAAAAACCGCTGATGTGCGCAAACCATGCAACACCGCCTGCTGACTGCGACACAATAGATAATATACCATTAAAATATTGTATAAAAAACCACAAAATAGTAAATAACCATGCAGGAACCCATATAGGCACCAAAATTATAACTATTAATATTAACGATAAAATCTTAGCTTTCGGAAACATAATGAAATAGGATCCCACAACAGCCGATATTGCTCCGCTTGCGCCTATCATAGGAACAGTTGAGCCGGGATTGATAACACCCTGCATAAAAAATGCTAATAAACCACCCAAAATATATAAAAACAGGTAGTTAATATGTCCATATGCATCCTCTACATTATCTCCGAATATCCACAAAAACCACATATTCCCCAAAATATGCAAGAAACCACCATGAAAAAACATAGATTCAAACATACGCTCAAAAGAACGAAAAATATCCAAATGTACAAACAACATATCGGGTATAAAGGCATTGTTATATAAAAATACATTTATATTTTTTACATTAACCTCATAAATAAATACAATAATATTTATAACAATCAGGGATATATTAATGATGGGTACTGTTTTGGATGATATATCATCTTTTAGCGGTATCATCTATTCTCCTTTTGTACTTAGATAAAATATATTTTATTATATGATACATAATAAAACTTGCAATAACACCAAATATTATACTGCCTATTAATAGAACAGCAAATATATCTTTACCCTGCGATAGAATTGCTTTAAATGTCAAATGCTTAATGGAAAACTGCTTATTGCACCCTATAATAAAAGCACCTATTTTATAATCTATATAATAAATGGGCAACATCGTCCAAGGATTATTAAGTAGAGTGCCGATTATTGTAGCAGCCTTATTAAGCTTAAATAAAAATGATAAAACTATGGCTAACATCGTATGAAATCCGTAGAATGGATTTATAGATATAAAAACACCCACAGCAAATGAAAGCGCAAGCTTCTCTTTCGAATCATTTAAAGATAGGAGTGTATTGAGAAGATTTTTATAAGAAATTCTTAATTTCAACCAACTAAATACCTTTTTTACTTAGTGATTTATGATTTTTCATTCATTAATTTCTTTTCTTATTTTTTTCAAAAGATTGTTTATAATTTGGCGGACCCACTCTTTACTTATATTGTATTTATCCCCTATATATTTAAGCGTATGCCTTTCGCCATCTATAAGTCCATATCTTAATTTCAATATATCAGCATCACGTTCTGAAAATCCGTCTATTAATTGCTTTATGCGCTCAATAAGCATTTTCTGAATTTGATTATTTTCCTCATCCTTGTCTTTGTCGCTTATTAAATCCATTACGGTAGTTTCCTCGTTTGCACCGATCTTTTCATCGAGAGAACTAAAGTACAGTTTTGAGCTCTCCGCATTTTTAATTTCTTTTTCACTCATACCGCTAATTTCGGATATATCTTTAATATTCGGGGATCTATAAAATTCCTTTAAATAATTCTTTCTTACTTTATTGATCTTTCTTAATCTACTTTGAGCTTTAATAGGTATTCTTATGGATGCACTCTCTTCATTCAAATATTTCATAATATATTGTTTAACCCACCACGAAGCATACGATATAAACTTTACATTTCTGTTAGGATCAAATTTCTTTGCCGCCTCAATCAAACCCAGGTTACCCTCATTTATTAAATCCATTAGAGGTATACCAAGCTTGTTGTATTTGCGCGCAAAACCAACAACAAATCTCAAATTATGTCTAACAAGCTTCCTTAGCGCCTCTTTATCGCCTTTTTGTATCCTCTCAGCCAATGCTTTTTCTTCTTCACGACTCAAAAGAGGTATATGAGAAATCTCCTCTATATAATTGGATAACCCATTATCTATATTGCTATTATTGTTTTTAAAAACTACTTTTTTATCTTCCACTGCGTTCCATTCTTTGAATCCTCAAGTATGATATCTTTGCTATATAATTCATTTCTTATATCATCGGCTTTTTTAAAGTCTTTTAATTTTCTTGCTTCATTTCTTGCTGCTATCATAGATTCTATCCATTGTTCGTCAATATCGATTTGGCTAAACCATTTCTTCTCATTAGAGCCAAAAATGCCCAAAACCTCGCTTATTTTTGCTATATTCTCAAGAAAATTTTCT
>CAJXLZ010000049.1 GCA_913056505.1 uncultured Desulfurellaceae bacterium | reverse complement strand
AACCGTCTAATTATCTACATACTATAAAAGATAAAATCTCCGAGGCATTGATAGGTATGCCGCGTTTTGAAATAAATTTGGATAGAATAGGCATTTTCAAAAGTTTGGAATACCCAAGGGTTTTATGGCTTGGCGAAAATAACGATCAATTTGTATATCTAAGCAACAAGATTGAGGAGAAGCTCTCCATATACAGAAAAAATACCGATAAAGCATTTTGTCATATAACTATAGGACGATTGAAGCATATTCCCAAAAAAAAGTTGATAGAGTCAATGAGGAGAACAAAACATATGCTGAACGATAAAATGTTGAAGTTTAGCGCAGATATGGTATCTTTGTATGAGAGCAAGTTAACAAGCAAAGGTGCAATATATAAAAAAATAGATAGTTTTAAACTGGGAGTGTTTTATGGATGAAAAAAAACTCAATTCTTTGAATATGGCTATATCAAAAATAGAAAAGGCATTCGGGAAAGGTTCGCTGATGAGGTTGGGTGAAAAAAGTGCAGTGGATATCGATGTTATCCCTACAAGAATTCTGTCAATCGATAATGCTTTAGGTGTGTGCGGTATTCCACGCGGCAGGGTTACCGAGATTTACGGCCCTGAATCAAGCGGGAAAACAACACTTGCACTTCATTGTGCTGCTAGTGCACAAAAGATGGGCGGCATAGCTGCGTTTGTGGATGCAGAGCATGCGCTGGATGTATCTTACGCTAAGAACCTTGGGGTTGATGTTGATAATCTACTTATCAGCCAACCCGATTCAGGCGAACAGGCTTTGGAAATTGTTGATACCCTTATACGTAGCAATGCTGTTGATATAGCCATAATCGATTCTGTCGCAGCTTTAGTGCCTCAGGCAGAGATAGAGGGCGATATGGGCGATTCACATATGGGTCTTCAGGCAAGACTTATGAGCCAGGCATTGAGAAAGCTCTCAGGTGCTATAAATAAATCCAACACAGCCGTAATATTTTTAAATCAAATAAGAATGAAAATAGGTGTTATGTTTGGAAATCCAGAAACTACAACCGGCGGTAATGCGCTTAAGTTTTATTCAACGATTAGAATTGATATAAGAAAATCCGGTGCCTTAATCAAACAGAAAGATGATATTGTGGGAACGCATACCAAAATAAAGGTTGTTAAAAATAAGGTTGCGCCCCCTTTTAAAGAGGCGGAATTCGACATAATATATGGAAAGGGCATAGATAAAATAGGAGATATGTTAGATTTGGGTGTTAAATATGGCATAGTGGAAAAAAGCGGCTCATGGTTTTCATATGGTACAGAGAGGCTTGGCCAAGGGAAAGAGAATGCAAGGGATTTTTTGGCTTCGAGAAATGACCTGCTTGAACCTTTGGAGAAAGAACTAAGAGAAAAATTAAATTGTTTTAGTAAAACAGGAGAAGAGAATAGTGAAACTAAATGATATATTAAAAAAGAGTGTGGAATTAAAGGCTTCAGATGTGCATCTTAAAACCGGATCTGCTCCTCTTTTTAGGATAATGGGCAATATAGAAAGATCAAATTTAGATACCCTAACAAAAAAAGATTTTGAGAGTTTATTGTCCGATTTGAATTTAAATGACTATATGCTTAAAAAATTGGAAGTAGAGAAGCAGATAGATATTGGATACGGCGTTTCTGGTGTCGGAAGATTCAGGGTAAATGTTTTTTATCAAAGGGGAACGCTGGCAGCTGTTTTTAGATATATACCATATGATATACCGTCTATTGAGTCGTTAAATTTACCCAAGGTTGTCAAAAAAATATCATTGCGTCCAAGAGGGCTTGTGCTTGTTACCGGCATAACAGGCAGCGGG
The DNA here is from genome assembly GCA_913056505.1 of uncultured Desulfurellaceae bacterium. GTDB lineage: Bacteria > Campylobacterota_A > Desulfurellia > Desulfurellales > Hippeaceae > CAJXLZ01. The sequence goes on along the minus strand of CAJXLZ010000049.1, from coordinate 5,547 downwards.
AAAACCACCACACTTGCATCTATGATTGGTATTATTAATAAAACAAAGAAGAAAAATATAATAACGATAGAAGACCCCATTGAATATCTTCACAAAGATGAACAATCCTCTATAATACAAAGACAGGTGGGATATGATACAATCGATTTTGCAAGTGGCCTTAAGGGTGCCCTGCGCGAGGATCCGGATGTTATACTAATAGGAGAAATGAGGGACAGGGAAACTATAAGTACGGCAATTGAGGCGGTGGAAACAGGTCACCTTGTTATGTCAACACTTCATACAGTTGATGCGGTTGAAACGGTAAACAGGATAATATCATCTTTTCCTCTCGATGAACAGCAGCAGATCAGAATTCAGTTGTCAGGCACAATAGAGGCTGTTATATCGCAACGATTGATTGAGAGAGCTGATGGATCAGGGATGGTGCCGGCTGTTGAAGTAATGGTTGCTTCGGATTTTATACGCGACGCCATTAAAGACAGCAAAAGGACAGAGAGCGACATAAAACGTTCTATTGAAATGAATAGAGAAACTTATGGAACACAAAGTTTTGATCAGTCATTAATAGATCTATTCAATTTGAAATTAATTACAAAGGATAAAGCATTGGAATATGCTTCAAACCCGAGCGATCTGCAACTCAAGATGCGCGGCATTATGTGATAATGGACGATTTCAAATCTGGACTCGAATATGCTATAAAAATTTTAAATAAAAAAGATTACACGGAATTTGAGATAAGAAACAGATTGAAACATAAAAAATTTAACGATGAGAATATAGATGATATTGTGTCAAAACTTAAGTCATTAAAATTTATAAATGATGAAAGATTCGCTGAAAATTTTCTGTTTTTTAAATCAAAAAGAGGATACGGGAAAAAAGGGATTGCATATAATATGAAACTAAAGGGATTGTCAGAAAATATTATTAATAGGGTTCTTGGTTCGTTTGATGAGAGTAAATTTGCAGATATTATTTTTCTAAAGCGCGCAAAAGATATTAAAAAAGATAAGAATTATAAACAGAAACTGTTTTCATATATGCTTAGGCGGGGTTTTGAATACGACACAGTAAGCAAACTATTTGATAAATATAAGGAGAAATTTTAAATGAAATCCTATGAGATAAGAGATGCGTTCTTAAATTATTTTAAGGATAGAGGGCATACAATAGTGGGGAGTGCGCCGCTTGTTCCTAAAAATGACCCCAGTCTGCTCTTTGTGAATGCAGGTATGGTGCAGTTCAAGGATACTTTTTTGGGCAAGGAAAAACGAGATTATGTGCGCGCTGCAAGCTGTCAAAAATGTGTAAGAGCAGGCGGAAAACATAATGATTTGGAGAATGTCGGATATACTGCCCGTCATCATACATTTTTTGAGATGCTCGGCAATTTTTCATTCGGAGATTACTTTAAAAACGATGCAATTCATTTCGGCTGGGAATTTATTACCAAGATTCTGGGCATTAATAAGAATAAACTTTGGGTAACGGTTTTTCAAGATGATGATGAAGCTTTTAATATATGGAATAAACAGGAGCATGTGCCCTCATCGAGGATTGTCAGAATGGGCGCGAAAGAAAACTTTTGGTCTATGGGCGATACAGGACCCTGCGGGGGCTGCTCTGAAATTCACATAGACCAGGGCGAAGGCGTAGGATGCGGCAGATCGGAGTGTTCTATTGAATGCGATTGCGACAGATATTTGGAACTCTGGAACTTGGTTTTTATGCAGTACAACAGGGATAAAGATGGCAACCTAAGCCCTTTGCCGAAGCCCAGCATTGATACAGGGCTTGGGCTTGAACGCGTTGCTGCTGTTTTGCAGGGTGTCCACAGCAATTTTGATACGGATCTATTTGAAAATATAATAAACGATGTTAGCAACTATTTTTCAATCAAGTATGGAGAGGATGCAAAAAATGATGTAGGAATACGTGTTATATCCGACCATCTGCGGGCTACTGATTTTCTAATAGCTGACGGTGTTTTGCCGGATAAAGAGGGCAGAGGCTATGTATTAAGAAAGATTATGAGACGTGCTATGCGTTTTGGCAAGAAACTTGGGGCGAAAGAGCCTTTTTTGCACAAGTTTATTGATTCTGTTAATGCTACGATGGGTAGTGTCTACCCTGAATTAGTTCAAAACAGAGATATGATTGTAAATATTGTAAAGAATGAAGAAAATCAATTCTTCGAAACGCTTGAAGATGGGCTTAAAATATTAAATGAACTTTTCGAAAAATCTTCTAACAAAATTATAGATGGAAAACAGGCATTCAAGCTCTATGACACATACGGTTTTCCTATTGATTTAACGCTCGATATAGCCAAAGAAAACGGTTTTAGTGTGGATATAGATGTATTTAATGAAATGCTTAAAAAACAAAGAAAGATGTCTAAGGCAAACTGGAAGGGAACTGATGAGGTTTCTATATCGGACACCTTAGCAAGTGTTTATAAAACAGTTGGGACCACAACATTTGTAGGGTATGAAAAATTCGAGATAAGATCAAAGCTTGATGCTATTATTGATAAAAACGAAAAGGTTGTAAATAGAGCCGGACGGGGAGAATACTACTGTGTATTTGATAAAACACCATTCTATGCCGAAAGCGGCGGACAGGTATCGGACACAGGGTTTATTTTTGATGAAAATTCAAAAGCCTTTGTCGAAGATGTAAAGAAATATTTTGACGGCAATCTGTTTGTCCATAAAGTCAGCGTTTTAGAGGGTGAATTTGAAATCGGCAAGGAGTATAATTTAAGAATAAATATAGTTAAAAGAAAGGATATTGCACGTCACCATACAGCAACACACCTGCTTGATGCTGCACTAAGAAATGTACTTGGGAAACATGTAAGGCAAGCTGGTTCTTTGGTTGAATCATCACGGTTAAGATTTGATTTTACCCATTTTTCAAAATTAACAAACCAAGAGCTACACAGCATTGAGGTAATGGTCAACAATTGGATTTTGGAAAACTACCCCGTTATTACGGAGGTTATGGGCATAGATGAGGCTATGAAAACAGGCGCTATAGCACTCTTTGATGAGAGATACTCAGATATAGTTAGGGTTGTATCTGTAGGCAATGTCAGTAAAGAGCTATGCGGTGGCACACATGTGAAATTTTCCGGTGAAATAGGACTGTTCAAGATAATATCTGAATCTGCACTATCAAAGGGCGTAAGAAGAATAGAGGCTAAGGTGGGTATAGATGCCTATGAATATGTCAGAAAAATAGAAAATGTATTAAGAGAGATCTCAAATAAACTTTCTGTAGGCATCGATAATTTAGCAAACAGAATAGATGAACTAAAAAGCAAAGAAAACAAAAGTAGTTTTGCATTTACCTTCAATAAGAATAATGTGCGCAAATACCACAATTGCAATATTTATGCGGATAAATTAATGGGCGCCGACGCTGCGCAAATGAGAAATGTAGGGGATCAAGTAAAAGCAAAGATAAAATCCGGTATCGTTATTATTTTTAATATACGGGATGATAAGATAGATGTTATCGTAATGGTAACAAAAGACTGCATTGAACAATTTAAAGCAAACGATGTCCTTCATAACATCTTGCCCCATATTGCAGGCAAAGGTGGTGGCAAGGCTGAATTTGCCCAAGGTGGCGGGCATTTAATTAAAATAGAAAAATTGGATAGTATTATTGACAAAATAGAGAAATTTATTTAATTGCACTTGATAAACTCCTAATGTGAAACTATATTTTAAGTAGATACTTATGCAAAGGAGGTGGTTATGGGTATTTTAAGTGAATTTATATATCTGGGTATGGGCATAAAAAAAGATGTGGAAAAACGTGTAATAAATCTCATCAATGAGGGCAAAAAAGAGGCAAAGGATAAAACTGTATTTGAGGCTGTAAAGGAGGATATTGACGACAAAAAAAAGTACGTACAAAACATTTTATACAAAGATGTTAAGCAGGCAGCTGAAGATCTGGGTTTTGCTACAAAAAAGGATATTGAAGACTTAAAAGATTACATAAAGCACAATATTGAGAAAAAATAGATGATAGTTAGAGATGCCATTGCAGCCGGATCATTCTATCCGGGTAGTCTGCCTGACTTAAAAAGTTATTTAGACGATGTGATGGGTAGTAAAGAGAATAAAATTTCACCCATCGCTATTATGGTACCCCATGCAGGATATATATATTCAGGTGCAGTTGCGGCCAAAGTGTACAGCAGGCTTGAAAGTTATGATACCTATATTATTTTGGGCCCTAATCATACAGGACTTGGTGCAGCTATATCCGTTTTTGAAGGTGAATTTAATATGCCCTATGGCGCCGTTAAGACTGATGATGAGGCTGTAGATTACATAATAGCCAATAGTTCTGCTGAAATAGATGCTTACGCTCACATAAATGAACACAGCATTGAGGTACAACTGCCCTTCATAGATTATATATCACCTCATGGTTACAAGGTCGTCCCTATAGTAATAGGAACACTTGATTCAAAGAGACTCTCTCAACTCGGCCATACTATATCCAGCTTCATAAAACACTCACATAAAAATATCCTTATTGTCGTAAGCAGCGATATGAACCACTATGAAGATGAGGAAACAACCCTAAAAAAGGACAGAATGGCTATTGAAAAGATAGAGCAGCTCGATGAGGACGGCCTTCTTAACACTACAGAAAGATTTAATATATCTATGTGCGGCATTGCATGTGCATATACTGCCATTGTGGCTTCCAAAGATTTAGGTGCAAAAAAGGCAGAATTGATAGAGCATAGAACAAGTGGAGAAGTCAATGGGGATTATGACCATGTTGTGGGGTATGCTGCCATAATTATAGAATGAATGTAAGGGATTATTTCTACGATTATCCTTTCTTTTTTGTATTTTTATCTTTAGTAGGTCTTTTTTTGTTTTTTCAGCATAACTTTCTATGGCCTGTATTTTTATTACTGCTTGTTTTTTCTGCATTTATAGATATAAAGGTAACCCTTTTATGTATATGTATTTTAATATCAACGCTATTATTTCATTATCCTCATAGCAAAATTACAGAGGTTCCAAAAAGCAATGTAATTGGCGGCACCATATATGATTTAAGGCAAAACAGGTCTCTGAATTTGTTAGTAAAATCTCAAAATAGATCTTATTATCTATTTGCATCCAAATTGTATGATAATTTAAATATAGGAGACAGTATCAGTTTTAAATCCCACCTGTTTCCTCTATCCAAATTAAAAAATAGAGGTTTTAGAAACTATCTTATATCGAAAAATGTTAGATTTTACGGATTTGCATACGACATTAAAAAAAAGCAATCTAAATCTTTAATCTCTTTTGTTAATGCATATAGGCTATCGATAGAAAAAGAATTTTACTATTTTTTAAACAGGAAAAATTATATTTTTACACAAAATGCACTGTTTGGTGATTCACGCAACAGATCGCAGATTAAGCACATTTTTATCAATACGCAAACGGCGCATATTCTATCTGTATCTGGCATACATATGGGGTTTGTATTTACTATTTTTTATACGCT
>CAJXLZ010000048.1 GCA_913056505.1 uncultured Desulfurellaceae bacterium | reverse complement strand
GTAATTCCCTATCAAGCATTTCACTTTGGCGGGTGATGGTATGAAACGATTCACCCTTGAGCAATAGGGTTTGGAGATGCAGTCTGGGTATAGAGCCTTCAAGGATGTACACAAACGACTGGCATTTGCATAGGCCACAAGAAAAGAGAAGGGCGATGGATGATAAGGGGTAGGTTTGCCTGGAGGAGGGGAAAAAACTTAAGAATTAACTGGAAGGAGAAGTTGAAATAGAGGATGAAGAGTGCCTAAAAGGCATAAACAGATATTGAGGCTGAGGAGAGGGGTGTAATATCCCCTTTGGCTCTCAAGAAAAGAGGGGTTAGCCGGGTGGACTCACGGATTCAGGTTGGGTATAGAACTCCTGAAGGAATCTATCTTGAATAGAGCAATTCTATTAATGAAACAGGCTGGAAAAATCCACCTTAAACAATCTCAATTTTTGTCTTGACATTGGGGTCCAGCTTACTTGTGTATATTCATTGTTCTTATACTACCAAATTGTTATAGATAAACACAACTACCAGAAGCATCTTTAGTACAATTCTATTATTTGTTCAATATCCTTGCGGCATCCTTTGAGAAATAGGTTATTATTATATCTGTGCCTGCACGCTTAATTGCGGTTAATATTTCCATCATTATATTCTCTTCATCTATCCATCCCATCTTAGCCGCAGCTTTAACCATAGCATATTCGCCACTGACATTGTAAGATACGAGCGGTAGATATGGAAATTTATCTTTAACAATTCTTATAACATCAAGATATGCAAGAGCCGGCTTGACCATAATATAATCTGCACCCTCATTAACATCCAAAATTACCTCTTTTATTGCTTCCTGTGCATTGTGATAATCCATTTGATAGGTTTTTCTATCTCCAAATGCCGGTGCAGATTCAGCCGCATCACGAAATGGACCATAGAATGAAGAAGAGTATTTAGCGGAGTATGACATAACGGAAACATCTTCAAAACTATTACTATCCAAAGATTCTCGTATTGCTCTAACCATCCCATCAATCATACCGGATGGTGCTATAATATCCGCACCCATTTTTGCATAAACATATGCCTCTTTCTTTAACAGTTCCAATGTCGGGTCATTTAATAGTTTGCCTTTCTTATCTATTATGCCGCAGTGTCCGTGTGATGTATATTCACAAAAACAGGCATCCGCAATAACAACTAAATCGGGTAGGTAGGATTTTATTTCATTAATTGCCCTTGCTATTATACCGTCTTCTGAATAAGCTTCGCTGCCAATCTCATCCTTATGTTCGGGTATACCAAAGAGTATCACGGATTTTATGCCTAAATCATAAGCCTCTTTTGCCTCTTTTTTTGCCTCATCTATCGATAGTTGAAATATGCCCGGCATAGACTCAATTGGGTTTTTTACACCGTTTCCTGAACATACAAATATAGGATAGATAAAATCATTGACGTTTAAGCGCGTCTCTTGAACCATTGAACGGACTGCACTGCTAACCCTCAACCTTCTTGGTCTTGTATAAGGAAATTCCATATTCTCCTCCATAATGTTAATCTATATTATTGTAGAAAATAGATTAACAGATCGCCTTTGTCAATGTTTATTGTGGCATTATGTGGCATTATCTTGATATTAAATCTAAAAAAGTGTAAAATAAAATATATTTGAATTTGGGGGTTTATATGAAAAAAGTGGCTATTTTTATATTTGCTGCGATTTTATTGTCGATGTCATATAATGCAGGAGCCGGCAATGTTGTTGTTTTAATATATCACAGGATAGGCAATCCCAAATACCCTACTACAAATGTGTCGGTTAAGCGTTTTAGAGAACAGATGAAATATCTCAAGGTTCATCATTATAATGTCATTGCCTTAAAAGAATTGATATATGATCTAAAACACCATCACCATTTGCGCAAAAAGGGCGTCGTTATAACAATAGATGACGGATTTAAAAGCGTCTATAACAATGCGTTCCCTATCTTAAAAAAATATCGCTACCCCTTTAGCGTTTTTTTGCCCACAAAGAGCATACAGCATCACTATCCTGCTTATATGAACCTAAAACAAATCAGGGAAATGATGCAATACGGAGCTGATTTTGAATCACACAGTTATGCACATGCGCATATGGCTTATATGAAGAAGAAAATGAGTATTCAGAGTTATAAATTGTGGATAAGAAACGATCTAAAAAAGAGTATTCTATTTTTTAAAAAAACTTTTGGATATAGACCTGTTGCACTCGCTTTTCCGTATGGAGATTACAATAAAATCTTAATTGAAACGGCAAAAATTTTAGGTTTTGAGTGCTTGCTTACGCAGGATATGGGCTCCGTTGATGAAAATACGCCACTTTGGCTTATTCCACGCGAACCTATTTTGGGAACATACTTCTCAACTATGAAACATTTTAAAGAAGTACTAAACATTAAAAACTTGGATATTAGAAAAAGATATCCTGAAATAGGTATTTTAAATGGTAAGCACAGAATAATAGGAGCTAAAATAGCAAACATTAATAAATATAAGCGAAACACATTTATGATATACACAACCATTTGCGGATGGCGGAAAGCATCAATTAATAAAGACATTGTGTATATTTATGACGATAATTGTTTAAATAGGAAAAAAGTCCGCATAGGTATCAAAGCAAGAGAAAAAAACACCAATAGGAAAGCTATGAATATGTGGATGGTTATTAATAGATAAGGGGGAAACATGGATGAAGATAGTTTTAAGAGAAGATTACTGATTGTTTCGAATAGATTGCCGATTACCGTAGGAAAACCCAAAAAAGGGGAGGGGCTTAAGTTTCACACCAGCGTAGGTGGTCTGTCTACAGGAATATCTTCATTTTATAAATCTTATAATGCCGCATGGATAGGTTGGCCTGGTATTACACTTGAAAAAATAAACAATAAGGAACAAAAGGAAATTAGCGAGCATTTGGCTAAAGATAGCTGCTATCCTGTTTTTCTTAATCAACACGATATCGAAAATTATTATAATGGGTTTTGCAACAAAACATTGTGGCCGCTCTTTCACTATTTCACAACATATACTGTTAATAAAGAAACCTTATGGAATGCCTATTATAGAGTAAATAGAAAATTCTGCGAATCTATTGTTAAGGTTGCTAATAGTAATGACATTATTTGGATACACGACTACCATCTTATGCTTTTACCAAGTATGTTGCGCAAAGAACTGCCTAATGCGAGCATAGGGTTTTTTCTTCATATACCCTTTCCATCTTATGAGGTTTTAAGCATGCTGCCATGGCGCAGGGAAATTTTGAATGGTCTAATCGGTGCGGATCTAATAGGCTTCCATACGTACGATTATGTCAGATATTTTATAGAAAGTGTGCGCCGTATTTTGGGATTTGAAGATAATTTAGGAAAAATAAATACATATGATCATATCATTAAAGCAGATATTTTCCCTATGGGTATAGATTTTGAGCGTTTTTCTACGCTGACACCAGATGTTGAACAAGAAATTAAGAATATATACAAACAAAATGCCGACAAAAAAATAATATTATCTGTGGATAGGTTGGATTATACCAAAGGAATACTACAGAAATTAGAGGCTTTTGATGAATTTTTAGACAAAAATCCAAAATATATTGAGAAAGTAGTTTTGATTGCCGTTGTTGTTCCATCAAGAACAAATATTGAACATTATAAAACACTGAAAAAGCAAATAGATGAACTCATAGGGAAAATAAATGGTAAACGATCAACGCTTAATTGGATGCCTATAAGCTATCTGTACCGCTCTTTACCTTTTAAAAGATTATCTGCTTTGTACAATGTTGCCGATATTGCCCTTGTAACACCGCTGAGGGATGGAATGAATTTAGTAGCAAAGGAATTTGTAGCAACCAAAAGGGATGAGAAGGGCGTTTTAATATTGAGCGAGATGGCTGGCGCATCAAAAGAGATGGGTGAAGCAATAATTATAAACCCAAACAATAAGCAAGAGATTGTAAAAGCTATAAGAAGAGCTATTGATATGCCTGAGCATGAGCAAATAAAACGTAATAGTATAATGAGAAAAAGATTAAAACGTTATAACATAATAAAATGGGCAGAAGATTTTATGGATGAATTGCTGCAGATTAAAAAGATTCAGCAGCAATTTCTAATGAAAAAAATTACTCCTGAGATCGAAAATAAAATAATAGAGGAATATGATAAATCCAATAAGCGCATTCTGCTCTTAGATTATGATGGAACACTTGTAAATTTTAGCGATAAACCTAAAGATACAAAGCCTGATGAGGAACTTTATGCCATTTTAGGTGCACTATGCGAAGATGATAGAAACAGTATTGTTATTATAAGTGGAAGGGACAAAACAACACTGGATAGATGGTTTGGGCAAATGAATATGGGGCTGGTAGCTGAGCATGGCGTGTGGATTAAGACAAAAGGCGAAGATTGGCAAATGATAGCACCTTTGACAAATCATTGGAAGAGTTCAATAAAGCCTATTCTTGAGCTTTATGTAGATAGAACGCCGGAATCCTTTATTGAGGAGAAAGAATTTTCGTTAGTATGGCACTACAGAAAATCAGACAGTAAATTAGCAAAAGTCAGAGCACGTGAGTTGAAAAATTCCCTTTTGGATTTAACTGGAAACTTAAATCTGGAAATTATGAGCGGAAACAAGGTCATAGAGATAAAAGATGCCAGTATAGGCAAGGATAGGGCAACCTTGAAGTGGATATCTAGTGAAAATTGGTCTTTTATTCTATCAATAGGGGATGATGTAACTGATGAAAATATTTTCAACGTGCTACCTAAAAATGCCTACTCTATAAAGGTAGGTTCAGGATCATCAAGAGCAAACTACAACATAGCCTCGCCTTTTTATGTTAGAGAATTCCTAAAAAAATTATCAAAAGAAAGGAGATAGGAAGTGAATGAGGAAGATATACAGCCTTTTGCAGTAAAGGATTGCACACTTATTGCGATAGCAACCGGCATCAAAGCTCAGAGCTTGAGGGAAATGAGGGATAAATTGGCAGATATTCATTTGGGCAGTATCTATTATCATTTTTGGGGCAGTCTGCTCTCGCCGCGTTTTAGTGAACCCGAATTTAATAATGATTTTGCATCATGGTCATATCATGCACTTCATGATATGATATTAGCTGAAAGGCTGGCTGTAATTGACCCCACGCACTTTCATAATATGGAAGACCTGCGCCAAGAGGTTATAGATGTCATAGAAGAGCGATTATATGAAATTGAGTTTGTACCTTTTGCTAAATCAAGTCAGCAGTTTAATTTTGTAAGGTCTCAGATTGTTGTTTTTGACACACGCAAACGCATAGAAAAACCTGAAGAGCTCTCATCTACCTTGCAGAATTTTTCCTCAGGCAGCATATTTTATCATTTTATTGATGCAAGGAGGCGCACGGAGAAAAATACAGACGACTTTCGTGAGTGGTTGAACGGTTTTGGGGAAAAATATAGTGAGTTATCAAATTTAATAGCCAATATTGACCCTTATTTTACCACACTGCCCGAACTACGCAAAAATCTTTCTCAACTTTTTAAACACTATTTTAACGAGGAAAAGTAATGGCGAAACTTGAATCTTACAGTGATATAGTCGGCGAAGATGTTATAAATTACCTGCGCCAGTTGGCAGAATTATTAAAGGGGAAGAAGGTTGTTCATGTGAATTCAACAATGACAGGCGGTGGCGTAGCAGAGATACTAACCAGGCTTGTGCCGCTAATGCGAGAGTTAGGCATAAACACCGAGTGGAGGGTTATATCAGGCACAGATGAATTTTTCAAATGCACCAAAGATATGCATAATGCCCTTCAAGGAAGTCCTATAATTATTCCTGAATCGCTGTTTAAAGTATATGAAAAAACTAATGCCGAAAATGCCGAAAAATTGAAGAATGAATTGAACAGTGCGGATGTTGTTTTTATTCACGATCCTCAGCCTGCTTCTTTAATCAAATTTTTTCCTCAAAGAAAAGGAAAATGGATATGGCGATGCCACATAGATATCAGCAGACCGTCGAGGTATGTATGGAAATATTTAAGAAATTTTGTTGTTAATTATGACGCGAGTGTTTTTTCTATTGTTGATTTTGCACAAAGGCTACCCCATCCTTTATATATAATACCGCCAAGCATAGATCCCCTAAGCGATAAAAATAGAGATCTCGATAAAAAATATGTTTCATCTGTCTATGAAAAATTCAATATTGATCTAAAAAATCCGGTCATTCTGCAAGTGTCACGCTTTGACCGTTTCAAAGATCCATTAGGCGTGATTCGATCTTATAAATTGGTTAAGAACTTTATACCAAACATGCAACTTGTATTGGCTGGGGGCACGGCAACAGATGACCCTGAGGGGGAAATAGTATATGAAAAGGTAAAAGCCTCATCAGGAGATGATCCAGATATACATATATTATTACTGCCGCCTGATTCAAATACAACAATTAATGCTTTGCAGCGCGGAGCCGATATTATATTGCAAAAATCCATAAAAGAAGGATTCGGATTAACCGTAACAGAGGCTATGTGGAAAGCAAAACCCGTTATAGGCGGCAATGTTGGCGGCATTAAACTGCAAGTTGTAAACCATCATACAGGATTTCTTGTTAACACACCCGAAGGTGCCGCACTGCGTATACGGTATATGTTGCACTATAAAAACAAAACAGAAGAAATGGGTGAAAAGGCAAAGGAATTTGTGAGGAGGAATTTTTTGATAACGCGCCATTTGAGAGACTATCTTACTCTAATGGTAAGCTTAATTTACAACATCGAGGAAAGAATTGAGATCAAATAGATACATATTTTTATAAAAGTTCTTGTAAATTTAATTTAAGATGTGTATATTTATAACCAATACACACGCCTTTTTAAGCTGCCATTCTAAAAAGGAGTTTTCTCATTCGATGAGAAAATTTATGAGGCAGACAGGCGGTGGATAAATCCTATTGGAGGTTTGTTTTTTTATGTCTTATGTTTCTATGAAAGAGTTGTTGGAGGCCGGTTTTCATTTCGGTCATCAAACAAAGAGATGGAATCCGAAAATGAAACCGTTTATTTTTGCTGCGAGGAAAGATATACACATCATCGATCTTCAAAAAACCATAGGCTATTTTGATCAGGCTTATGAATTTATTGAAGATGTGGCAGCAAAGGGTAAAGATATTCTTTTTGTATGCACAAAAAAGCAGGGGAAAGAAGATATTAAAGAAAATGCCGAAAAATGCGGTATGCCATATGTTAGCGAAAAATGGATCGGTGGCCTTCTTACCAATTTTAGTGTTGTTCAAAAAAGTATTGAAAACCTAAAGCGGTTGGAGAATATGGAAGAAGATGGAGCATTTGAGAAATACACGAAAAAAGAGGCGAAACTTTTAAGAAAGAAAAAGGATAG
>CAJXLZ010000047.1 GCA_913056505.1 uncultured Desulfurellaceae bacterium | reverse complement strand
GCTTTATCATTTCCTATTATTTTAAATGTATGTTCTTTTTCTGTAATACTTAATTCTTCTAGGTGGGCAGTATGTCCATACCTATCTGGTTCTGTTTTTTATTTTACACTTGAAATATCTTATTTTTTTTATATAATGTTTTGCAATTCTTTGGGGGAAACTTTTTAAGTATATTTTATAATGTTATATAACTGGAGGTATAATGAAACTTACAGGTTCAGAAATTTTTATTGAGAGCCTTAAATTAGAAGGTGTAAAGTATATTTTTGGTATACCCGGTGGAACAATCATAGATTTGCATGATGCTTTATATAAACAGGATGATTTAAAATTTATTTTGACAAGACATGAACAAGGTGCAGTACATATGGCAGACGGTTATGCAAGAAGTACGGGTAAACCGGGTGTTGCTCTTGCTACAAGTGGTCCAGGTGCGACAAATACCATTACTGCTATAGCGACAGCTTATTCAGACTCTATACCTCTTGTTGTATTCACGGGTCAGGTGCCTACTCATTTAATAGGTAATGATGCGTTTCAGGAGGCGGATATAGTCGGAATGACACGTTCTTGCACCAAGGATAATTTTCTTGTTAAAGATGTCAAAGATTTGGCTTATACAATAAAGAAAGCATTTTATATAGCAACAACCGGCAGACCGGGTCCGGTTCTAATAGATTTTCCCAAGGATATACAGGTGCAGAAGACAGAGTTTTTATATCCCGATACCATACATTTAAGAGGATATAATCCGACATACCATGGTAATTTCAGACAGATAAAACATGTGTCTAAAGTTATAGCGTCTGCTAAAAAGCCGCTGTTGTATATCGGTGGAGGTGTTATAACATCAAACGCTAGCGAAGAAGTTCAGCATATCGCGCGCAAGCTGCAGATTCCCGTATTTACAACATTAATGGGTATAGGGGCATTTCCAGAAGATGATCCTTTAAGTCTCGGTATGGCTGGCATGCACGGTACATTCAGGGCAAATATGGCTATTCAATATTGTGATCTGTTAATATCTATAGGCGCACGATTTGATGATAGAATAACGGGGAAATTATCTGAATTTGCACCGAATGCAAAATTTGTTCATATAGATATAGATCCTACAAGTATCAGTAAAAATGTTAAAATAGATTATCCTATAGTGGGCGATGCCAAATTGGTTTTGAATGATATGATACCTATGTTTGATGAATATTCTTCAGTAGATTGGAAAGAGGTAAGAAAACCATGGCTTGATATGATTGACAAATGGAAAGAGGAGCATAGGCTTGCATACGGGGATAGTGATAAGATAAAACCTCAATATGTCATAGAAACATTAAGCAGTATTAATAAAGATGAGGACATTATTATTTCAACTGAAGTAGGGCAGCATCAGATGTGGGTTGCACAATTTTATACATTTAAAAAGCCGAGAAGATTGCTAACATCAGGCGGATTGGGAACTATGGGGTTTGGATTTCCTGCAGGTATAGGTGCTCAATTTGCTTACCCGGATAAGGATGTGTATGTTATAGCAGGCGATGGCAGTTTTCAGATGAATGAACAGGAGCTTGCCGTGCTTGTTGCATATAATAAGCCTGTAAAGGTTATAATATTAAACAACGGCTATCTTGGGATGGTTAGACAGTGGCAACAGCTGTTTTATGGAAGACGATATGCTGCAACAGATATTAGCGTGCAACCGGATTTTGTAAAATTAGCAGAAGCATATGGTATTAAAGCTGCAAGGATAAGAAAAAGTTCAGAAGTGGAAGAAGCATTGATTGAGATGAAAAATTATAAAGGAGCATTTATTTTGGATGCTGTAATAGATAGAGAAGAAAATGTATATCCCATGGTGCCCGCCGGTGCGCCTTTGAATAATATGCTTTTAGTCTAATAAATAAGGAGTTTTATTATGAAAAGAATATTCTCAATTATTGTTGAAAATGAGCCTGGTGTGTTATCGAGAGTGGCAAACTTATTCAGTGCAAGGGGCTTTAATATAGAAGAATTGAATGTAGCGCCGATTAATGATCCTAATTTATCAAGAATGACCCTTGTTACGGAGGGTGATGATGCGGTGCTTGAACAAATTGGAAAACAGCTCAATAAGCTTATAGATACCATAAAAGTAACGGAATATGGCGATAGACCCTTCGTGGAAAGAGAGATGGTATTAATTAAAATGCATACAGACTCAGGAACGCGTGCTGAAGTTTTAAGAATTGTTGATATATTTAGAGGCAAAATTGTTGATGTTTCTCCGGATTCGTATACAATAGAGATGACCGGAGATTCAGGAAAAATTGATGCCATTTTGCACCTGTTGGAACCTCTCGGAATAAAAGAACTTGCGAGAACGGGGAAAGTGGCTATGATAAGAGAAAAAAAGTAGGAGGTTTTGTTTTATGTCTATGAATGTTTACTATGATAAGGATGCTGATTTATCGTTAATACAATCTAAAAAGGTTGCAATAATAGGCTATGGATCACAAGGTTATGCGCACTCAAATAACTTAAAAGATTCTGGATGTGATGTTACAGTCGGTCTAAGGGAAGATTCTAAGTCCTGGAAGAAAGCAGAAGCGGCAGGTTTGAAGGTTATGAGTGTTGAGGATGCAAGTAAATGGGCTGATGTAATAATGATATTGGCACCGGATGAGCTACAGCCTGAAATATATGAAAAATCTATAGCGCCTTATTTGGAAGATAATGATACGCTGGCATTTGCCCATGGCTTTAACATACATTTCGGGCAAATTGTTCCAAAGAATACTATTAATGTTATGATGATAGCTCCAAAAGGCCCTGGACATCTTGTTAGAAGGGAATATGAAAAGGGCAGGGGTGTTCCTATGCTTATAGCTGTGGAAAATGATTATTCGGGCAATACAAAAGAGCTTGCGTTGAGTTATGCTTCAGCAAATGGGGGAGCGAGAGCAGGCGTTATCGAAACAACATTTAAGGATGAAACGGAAACGGATCTGTTTGGAGAGCAGGCTGTTTTATGTGGCGGCGTAACATCTTTGGTTAAAGCAGGGTTTGAGACGCTCGTTGAGGCTGGATATCCTGAGGAAATGGCTTATTTTGAAACTTTTCATGAATTGAAATTAATTGTGGATTTAATGTATGAGGGCGGAATATCTGATATGAGATATTCCATTTCAAACACAGCAAAATATGGAGATGTTACTAAAGGCCCAAAAGTTATTGATGCTTCTGTTAAAGATAGAATGAAAGAGGTTTTGCGCGACATACAAAATGGCACTTTCGCAAAGGATTGGATATTAGAGAACAAAGCTGGAAGGCCTATGTTTAATGCCCTTTTGAAAAAAGATGCCAATCATCCTTTGGAAATTGTTGGCAAGAAGCTGAGAAAAATGATGCCATGGATTGCAGAATCCAAAGCTGTGGATAAGAGCAAGAATTAATTTATACATGAGCAATTATGAAAGCTGATAAGATTAGAACGTACGATAGCGATATGATAGCAAAAGAGGGATATCCCTTTATAGCGGGGGGGATAGCTTCCTCTTTGCTTTTATATAAAAAAAGTAAGGCGCTGTCTATTTTATCGGCTGGGTTCGGTTTATTCAGCACGTACTTTTTCAGAAATCCAAACCGTATTGCACCTGATATGAAAAATGCGGTTCTGTCTGCGGCAGATGGTGTGGTAATATCTAAATCGGATGCTTATGAGAGGTATTTTTTTAAGAAGGATGTTAAGCGCATCAGTGTGTTTATGTCACTGTTCAATGTGCATATCAACAGATCTCCCGTTGATGGTAAAGTGATTGATACGCTTTATAATAGAGGTAAATATCTACCTGCGTATAGAGAAAAAGCTTCGTTGGATAACGAGCAGAACGCATTTTTTATAGAGAGTGAGGATAAAAGACACATTGTAACGGTTCAGATTGCCGGAATAATTGCAAGAAGAATAGTGAGTTATAAAAATAGGGGGGATAACCTAAAAAGGGGCGAAATATTGGGGATGATTAGATTCGGATCCCGAGTGGATATATATATTGAAGATGAATTTATAGACTTTGTTAATATAAATGAAAAGGTTAAAGCCGGAGAGACGGTTTTGGGAGTATTTAAATAGTATGGTAAAGAATCGAAGCATTTATATATTGCCGAATTTATTTACATCGGCCAACATAGCAGCCGGATTTTACAGCATATTGGAAGCTCAAAAGGGTAATTTCTTAATTGCTGCATGGGTGATTATGCTTGCTGTGTTGTTTGATAATCTTGATGGCAAAGTTGCGAGACTCACACATACTGAGAGTTTATTCGGAGTGGAATATGATTCTTTAAGTGATTTGATTAGTTTTGGTGTGGCTCCAGCATTTTTGCTTTACGTGTTTGTATTGCATGATTTTGCCCGATTGGGTATTATAGCATCATTTTTATTCTTACTTACCGGTGCATTAAGACTTGCTAGGTTTAATGTGCATGCATCCCATAACTCTAATTTCATAGGTTTACCTATACCCGGTGGCGCAGCTGTAGCCGCAAGCTTAATTATTGTGTTTTTGAAATTTAAAATAGATTATAATAGCTTTGCACTTTTATTTTTGATTGTAACATTTTTTGTTGCATTTTTAATGATAAGTCCATTAAAATATAGAAGCTTTAAAAAGATTAGTACAACAAAAGGCATATCCATCAGAACATTTGCACTGATAATTTTTGTATTGTCGCTTGTTATATTTAAGCCGTATATATTTATACCGTTAATATCCTTTTTATATGCACTGTCGGGTATGATAGAGGTGGCTTATAAATTTTTATTCAAGAAAGAAGAAAATTTAAATAGGGGGGTAAATTATGAGTGAAAGAAAAATATTAATATTTGATACCACGTTGAGAGATGGAGAACAGTCTCCGGGTGCAAGTCTGCATACTCAAGAAAAATTACTTATAGCTCATCAGCTAGCGACGCTTGGCGTTGATGTCATAGAGGCCGGATTTGCAGCGGCATCCCCGGGTGATTTTGATGCAATAAATCAGGTGGCAAAGGAGGTTAAAGGTCCTGTGATTGCATCCCTTGCAAGAGCAACCAAAAGGGATGTGGAAAAAGCAGGCGAGGCTATTGCGCCTGCCGAGAGAAAAAGATTGCATACATTTATAGCAACAAGCCCCGTGCATGTTGAGAAAAAACTGCGTATGAATTATGATGCCGTAATAGATGCTGCAGTGAACGCCGTAAAATTGGCAAGAAATTATACCGATGATGTTGAATTTTCGGCAGAGGATGCAACGCGCAGCGATTGGGATTATCTGTGCAATATATGTGAAAAAGTGATTAATGCCGGTGCAACTACAATTAATATACCCGATACCGTGGGCTATACGACGCCTCAGGAATATTATGAACTTATAACATACCTGAAAAATAAGATACCTAATATTGATAAAGCTATTATAAGCGTGCATTGTCATAACGATTTAGGAATGGCTACGGCTAACTCCTTGTCTGCTGTACTTGCGGGCGCAGGCCAAGTTGAATGTACGATAAATGGATTGGGTGAGCGTGCGGGAAATGCGTCATTGGAAGAGGTTGTTATGGCATTGAAAACGCGTGCAGATTTTTATAAAGGTTGTTATACCGATATAAACACGAAAGAAATTTATAAAACAAGCAGATTAGTCAGTAAACTGACAGGATTGCATATACAACGCAATAAAGCTATAGTGGGCGAAAATGCATTTGCGCATGAAGCAGGCATACACCAGGATGGTGTTATAAAGGAAAAAAGTACGTATGAAATAATGAAGCCGCAAGATGTGGGCATTGATGTAAGCAGACTTGTATTGGGAAAACATTCAGGTAAACATGGTTTAGATAAAAGACTAAAAGAACTGGGATACAATTTGGATAAAGATCAGATAAACAGCGTATTTGAACAGTTTAAGACCTTGTGCGATAAAAAGAAAGAAATATATGATGAGGATTTGAGGGCTTTAGTAGAAGATAAATTCAAAATTGTTCCTCAGATATATGAACTTGTCTCACTTCAGGTTGTGTCCGGCACGAATACTTCTCCTACTGCAACCATAAAACTTACCAAGAATGGAGAGATATTTGAAGATGCGGCATTAGGAGACGGGCCTGTTGATGCTACATATAAGGCATTAGAAAGGTTAACATATGTGAAGGGTAAATTGAAAAGTTATGATATTAAGGCTATAACGGAGGGCAAAGATGCAATAGGTGAAGTTATAGTCAAGGTGTATTTTGAAGATATTGATAAAACAATCTTGGGAAGAGGTAGTGCAACAGATATTGTGGAGGCAAGTGCAAAGGCTTATCTTGATGCTATAAATAAAGCGCTAATGTATATGTAATTATGGAAGACAAGAAGATAAGCTGTTCTGTATGCGCATGGAGGGCGACCTGCAAAAAGAAATTTATTGGTTCAGGCGATGTCGCTCTTCATTGCCCTGATTTTACATTTGATTTAACGCTAAAGAAAAAGGATCAAAAGAAAGAAGATAAAAAAAGTGAAAATAGATAACTTTATTATAGAAAAGTCAATGGAGCTGGCTAAAAGCGTAGATAATACTGCTGTGCTCTTATACTATGGAGATATTCTTGCATTAGACATTGTAAATAGCGACATTTTTAAAAATGACATAAAAAAGATAATCGTTGTAGATGAGGATAAAAAAGGAGATGATGAAGGTATAATTGATGAGCTAAAATCGATAAGTAATACATCTGTTGTTGTGGTGCCGTCAATTAGCTATACAAGGATTAATAAAATAAAAATTGCGCTTGTTATCTGTATATCCTCGGGAATTTTGAAAAAGGATGAAAATGTGGTAGCTTTAACGGGTATGTCAAATATAGACACATCTATTTTTGTGAACATATCTAAGGAAAAAGAGCTGTTGAGCTACAAAGGCGACATAAAACTTGAAGAGTCAGTTAAGCCTGAAGTGTTTGAAAAAATTTTAAGTATAGCATTAGAGCTTGCCAACCAGGGAAGGGAAGGCAAAGCTGTAGGAACTATTTTTGTTTTGGGTGATTCAGAAAAGGTTATTGAAAATACAAAACAGATGATTTTTAATCCTTTTAAGGGATACAAACCTGAAGAAAGAAATATATTGCTTGTTAATCTTAAAGATACGCTTAAAGAGTATAGTCTTTTAGATGGATGCATAATAATAGATTCAGATGGGGTCATACAGGCAGCTGGGGCTTATATATCGACATCTGCTAATATTGAAGATATTCCCAAGGGACTCGGAACTAGACATATAGCAGCAGCTTCCATTACTGCGGTCAGCAACGCCATAAGTATTACCGTTTCTGAATCTACTGGAGATGTAACAATTTTCAAAAATGGAAATGTTATAACGAGAATAGAAAAAGTTATATAGGTAAGGAACATATGATACTATTAGACGGTAAAAAATTAGCTCAACAAATTAGGAATTCTATAAAAGAAGAGGTAATCGAACTAAAA
>CAJXLZ010000046.1 GCA_913056505.1 uncultured Desulfurellaceae bacterium | reverse complement strand
TTTTAGTACAATGGGCGTAGATCGTAAAATGGATATAGGTGATAAAAATTCCGTTCAATGGAACACAACGATTGTGCAGCCGATCTTTACGGGATTTGCACTCTCGACGCAAAAAAAGATTGCAAATCTCGGCATTGATATAAGCCAAATTCAAAGACAGGAAGCTGTGCTTGATGTGATAAAAAATGTCAAAATAGCATATTTTAATATACTGCTCTCTGAAAAATATTTAGATGTTGCAAATGAAGAGGTGAAACAGCTCAAAAGCCATGAGAAAGATGCTGAAAATTTATACAAAGAGGGGATGATCGCATATAATGATCTCTTGAAATCGCGTGTTGCCCTATCAAATGCCATAGAAAACAGGGTTAATGCGAAAAACAACCTAAAATTTGCTATATCGGCATTCAATATACTGCTTGAGAATAACATAAATGAAAAAATCAGCATAAAAGAGATATCTTCTTTTAAACCTGAACACTTTAGTCTAAATAACTTAATAGATGAGGCACTCACTAAAAGGCCTGAAATGAAGCAATTAAATATAAGCTTAAGGCAATCAAATCTTGGTATAAAACTTGCAAAAAGTTCCTACTACCCTCAAATTTCGGCATTTGCAGAATATGAACAAACAGGTGACGATATAACAGCATCAAATAATCATTTTAACAATGATCATAATGCTATGTTTGGCGTTAAGATAAACTGGACAATCTTTGAATTTGGCAAAAAGCATGCAGATGTTGAAGAACAGCGCCATAATATGTTTGCATTAAAGGAAAAGATTGAATCAATAAAAGACAGCATAAGATTGGATGTAAAAGGCGCATATCTAAAAATTAAAACAGCCGAAGAGAATATTAAAACAACAAAAATCGGCTTAAAACAAGCAAAAGAAAATTATCGCATAACAAATATGCAGTATCAGCAGAAGATAACAACATCTACGGAGGTGCTTGATGCAAGGGTTTATTTAACGCAGGCAGAAATTAACTACTATAACGCTCTTTATGGTTATTATATAGCTTTGGCTAATCTAAAAAGGGCAGTGGGTGAAAGATAATGGATAGTTATGACCCACTTGGCAAATATATCTCTATCATATACAGATATGCTATGATGCATGCAAATAGATTGTTGAAGCCATTTAATATAAGCAGTGGCCAGTTGGGCTTTTTAATGGTTATATTCGACCATAATGGTTTAAGTCAGGAAGAGTTATCAGAATATTTAAGTATAGATAAAAGCACAACGGCAAAAGCCGTAAAATCGTTAGAAGAAAATGGGTATATAATAAGGAGGGTCTCAGAAAAAGATAGGAGAGCCTACAATCTTTACACAACAGACAAAGCAATATCCACAAAAAAAGCAATAAGAAAACTAGCTTTTGATTGGGATAACAATGTACTTTTAAAAGGATTTGGCCAGCAAGAAAAAGAATTGGTTTATGATTTATTAAAGAGAATGGCACAAAATGCAAGGAGTGAAACAGATGAAAAATGAAAAAACATTACCGAAAACCAAAGGTTCAAATAGGGTAAAACTAATTATTTTGTCGGTTTTTTTGCTAATTGCAGCTGTAGCGGTGTTTTTCTTTGTCCAATATAAGGAAACACATATTTCAACCGATGATGCATATATTACAAATGATATTTTTTGGGTACATCCAAAGGTCTCAGGAAGTATAAAACGGGTTTTTATTGATGATAATCAATATGTAAAAAAGGGCACTGTTTTGGCTGTTATTGATCCAAAGCCGTATAAAATTAAACTTGCTCAAGCTTTGGCTCAGTTGAATCTGGCAAAAGCAAAGGCTAAAGAAGCGCGTGCAGTTGTGGAAGCAAGAAAATCCGATATTGATGTAACAAAGGCAAAATTGGATAAGGCGTTGTGGGATTTTAACAGGTCAAAACGGTTATTAAAAACAAGAGCGATTTCAAGAAACAGATATGAACAGTATTTGACAAATTATAATGTTTTAAAGTTTAGTTTAATATCTGAGAAGGAATTACTTAAACAATCCGTATCATCACTATTAAGCGCCAAAAAAAACATAGATGCAGCTTTAAGCTCTTTCGATGGGGCAAAATTGAATCTCTCTTATACAACAATTAAAGCACCTGCAAGTGGCTTTGTAACAAAGAAGAATGTTGAGGTCGGCAAATTTGTATCGCCATCTATTCCTATATGTGCTGTTGTGCCGAATAAAAATGCATGGATTGTGGCAAATTACAAAGAGGATCAGATAGAGAAGATGCAAAAGGGGCAAAAAGTAAAAATAAAAATAGACGCATATCCTCACAAAACATTTGAAGGAAGAATAGATAGTATTCAATCCGGCACAGGCGAGGTATTTTCCCTATTTCCTCCAGAGAATGCATCCGGAAACTGGATAAAGGTAACACAAAGAATTCCCGTTAAAATTGTATTCAATAAACAGCCAAATGTTATCTTAAGAATCGGTATGTCGGCTGTTGCAACTGTTTTAATTAAAAAATAATGACTCAAACTAAGCAAATCAATAAATGGGTCATAGCATTAAGCGTAATGCTGCCAACAATTATGGAAATCGTTGACACAACTGTAGTCAATGTATCGTTGCCGCACATACAGGGCGGATTAAGCATAAGTTTGGATGAATCAACATGGGTTTTAACATCCTATCTTGTATCAAATGCCATAATAATACCAATAACCGGATGGCTCGGAAACACATTTGGCAGAAGAAGATACTTTATGTTTTCCATATTCTTTTTCACGGTAATGTCTTTTTTGTGCGGATATGCAGACTCTTTTTATATGCTTGTTGTATTCCGTTTTCTTCAGGGTATAGCTGGTGGTGGGCTTCAGCCTATTTCTAATGCAGTTCTGCTTGAATCATTTCCAAAAGAGCAAAGGGGCACGGCTATGGCTGTTTTTGGCATGGGTGTAGTTGTAGGTCCTATTCTCGGGCCTGTTCTTGGGGGCTGGATAACAGATAATTGGGGTTGGAGATGGATTTTCTATATAAATGTACCTATAGGTATACTTTCATTTATTTTGGTAAATATGTTTATTTTTGATCCTGTCTATATAAAAAATCAAAAAAAATCAAAGATAGATTATGTAGGCTTATCTTTTCTTGTGCTTGGCGTCGGAGCTTTGCAAATACTATTGGATAATGCCCAAAGGAAAGATTGGTTCGAATCAAGATTTATCACTATTTTAGCTATTATTAGCGCTGTTAGCTTAGTTTTGCTTATAATTAACGAATTAAGAGTCAAAAATCCCGTTATAAATTTAAGGATATTACGACATCCCTCATTTTCTATAGGTAATACTATTATGTTTTTCGGTTTTTTTGCTTTTTTTGGAACAATTGTGCTTTTACCTCTATATCTTCAAAATTTAATGGGCTATACTGCATATCTTGCCGGTTTGGTTTTGGGACCGGGCGCCATAACAACTTTTATTTTTATGCCTATATCTGGCAAACTGCTTGAAAAGGGTGTTGATGCGAGGAAATTACTACTATTTGGGTTTATTGTGAATGCTATAGCAGCATATATAATGGCTCATTTTAATCTGCAGGCTGATTTTTGGTATGTAATTATGCCGAGAGCTCTTCAGGGTATCGCAATAGCTTTCTTTTTTGTGCCGCTTGCAGAGGCAACATTTGCAAATGTTGAAAATGAGGAGATGGGTAATGCAACGGGCATATTCAACTTCGTGCGTAATATAGGCGGCAGCTTTGGCACATCAATAGTCACAACAATTCTTGTTAGAAGAGCACAGTTTCACCAAAGCAGACTTTCAGAAAACTTAACCTACGCAAATGATTCTTTTAATAGCGCACAGATGTTTTTATCACACACATTTTCCACAACAACCCAGCAATTTGCTGTAATATACAAAGAGCTCCTAAGACAATCGTCAATGCTTGCTTTCAACGATGCTTTTTACTTTTGTGCGGCACTATTTGTTTTGCTTATGCCTACAGTATTTTTTATGAAAAAAGCTAAAAAAATACCAAAACCATATAAATAAATAATCTTATACATTTGAAACAAAGGAATGGAAACTGTGGAGGATTTAGTTGCAATTGAAACTAAATTATTATACAAATTTATACCGAATAAGTTTCGGAGGTGGGGGTATTTAGAAAAACTACATTTTTAATAAAAATCGGGGGTTGACGGTGAGAATAAATTTAAAAAATGGATTGGTCATTGTATTGACTATTGTTTTTGCTGTTTCTTTGGTAGTTTCTCAATCAATAGCCAAAAAAAATATGCATAGCCAAAAAATTCAGGCGGTGCAGGTGGATGTTTACAAAGTGCCAGCACCACATAATATGCCGGTTGTATTGGAGTATCCTGCAAGGCTGAAAAGTGTACAGAAAGTTCAAATTACAGCAAGGGTTACGGGTACATTGATTAAAAAATTTTATACAGAGGGTCAATTCGTTAAGAAGGGCACGCTCTTATATAAAATAGAACCAGATACCTACCAAGCTGCAGTCGATGCAGCAAAGGCTCAACTTCAAAGTGCGCTAGCTATGCTTAATAAAACAAAGAGGGATTGGGCGCGCATTAAATCCTTATATAAAGTTAATGCAACGAGCCAACAAGCAAGGGATGCAGCTTTATCGTCATATGAGATTGCCAAGGCAGATGTTGAAAAAGCCAAAGCAAATTTGAAGAGTGCATTAATTAATCTAAACTACACTAATGTTAAGGCAACTATCAGCGGCATCACGGGCTTAAAATCTGCAGATGTGGGAAGTTTGGTGACAAATGGCACACCACTTGTTTCAATAACCAAACTTGACCCTATATACGCCGAGTTTTCAATTCCTGATATAGATATTATTAAGGAAAAATACCGTATCAAAAATGGCAGTTGGGAAAAGCCGTCAGATGGCAAAATCAAAGCCGTTATTAAGATTAATGGTAGAGGGTATCCCAAAGAGGGATTTGTTAATTTTATGGATACAAATATAGATACTGCTACATCAACGCTAAAAGCGCGCGCTGTATTCCCAAACCATAATAGATATTTAATGCCGGGGGAATTTGTAAAAATTATGCTTAAAGGACTTGTTAGAAAAAATGTCATTATGGTACCGCAAAGGTGCGTTTTGCAAAATCCACTTGGCACAATGGTGTTTGTTGTAGATAAAGGAAAAGTTCAAGCAAGACCTGTAAAACTTGGTGAAACATCGGGAAATTATTATATCATTGAAAAGGGTCTAAAAAAGGGTGATCTAGTTATTGTTGATAACTTTTTTAGGGTTAAACCTGGGATGTCTGTAAAAGTAGATAAAACTATTAATAGGGAACAGTAAAAATGCTTTCAAAATTCTTTATAGATAGACCTGTTTTCACAATCGTTATATCAATAATAATTGTCTTATTTGGCGCTATTGCCATTAAGGAGTTGCCTATCCAGGAATATCCAACCATTACGCCACCCACTATTGTGGTTCAGGCGGTATATCCCGGTGCTGATGCTCAAACAATTGCAAAGACGGTGGCGGCACCATTAGAGGAAGCGATAAACGGTGTTAAGAATATGATATATATAACATCTACCGCATCACCAAGTGGTGTTTTATCTATGGATGTGACATTTAAAATAGGCACGGACCCCAATGTGGCAAAGGTGGATGTTAACAACAGGGTTCAGCTCGCCCTGAACAAACTGCCTGAGATCGTAAGAAGGCAGGGCGTGTCTGTCAGAGAAAGAACGCCCGATATTTTAAAGGTGTTAGCATTTACATCTAAAAACAGCAAGCATGATAGCACATATATTACCAATTATCTGCTCGTCAATGTATTGGATGATATAAAGAGGGTTCACGGTATAGGGAGTGCCATTGTATGGGGCAGCAAGGACTATTCCATCAGGGTGTGGCTAAAACCCGATAAACTCGCTCTATATGGATTATCACCAACGGATGTTGTCAGCGCCATAGGAAGTCAGAATAAACAGTTTGCAGCAGGTCAGATTGGCCAGAGACCTATAAAAAACAGCACTTATACATATAATATAACAACGAGAGGGCGACTAAAAACAGTTAAAGAATTCGAAAATATTATTATAAGGTCAAATAAAGATGGCTCCGCACTAAGGCTGAAGGATGTTGCAAGGGTCGCATTAGGTGCAGAGAGATACTTTTCAAATAGCAACTATAATGGGCAAGCAGCTGTTGCTATGGGAATCTGGCTGTCTGCCGGTGCAAATGCGCTTGAGGTCTCTAATAATATAGACAAGACTATGAAAGAATTATCTAAACGATTTCCGAAGGATCTTAAATATCACGATGTTTATGATACTACAAAGTTTGTACGCGCATCCATTAACGAAGTTATCTATACATTATTAATTTCTATACTATTGGTTTCAGTTGTTGTTTATCTATTTTTGGGCACATTAAGGGCTACATTTATACCGATGCTTGCCGTTCCGATATCCATCATAGGCACATTTGCAGGATTCTATGCGGCGGGATTCTCTATCAATCTTTTAACACTATTTGGGCTGGTTCTTGCCATAGGCCTTGTTGTGGATGACGCCATAGTTGTTATAGAAAATACCGATAGAATATTAAAAAATGAGGATATAAGCCCTAAGGATGCGGCAATAAAATCAATGAAGGAATTAATTTCTCCTATTATAGCCATTGTTTTAGTCTTAGATGCTGTATTTATTCCTGCATCATTTGTTGGTGGCTTTAGCGGAAAGATGTATCAACAATTTGCTTTAACCATAGCAACATCTACAACCATCTCCGGTATTGTGGCATTGACATTGACCCCTGTTTTATGTGCTCTGATTTTAAGAAGGGGCGGTGTAAGAGAAACGCGGTTTTCAAGGGCATTTTATTCTATATTTAACCGTTTGACAGGTAGTTTTACAAAAAGCGTGAAACAGATAATAAAACTACCCACTATTGGATTGATTGTATTTGCCGTTATGATAGGAGTAACGATCTTTATGTCGAACAGATTGCCTACAGGATTGGTGCCGTCAGAGGATAAGGGTGATATTATGCTTATGTATTATCTAATGCCCGGATCATCGCTGAATAGAACTGTAGCTGTTCAAAACAGTATAGAAAAAACCATCAAAAGTAATACAAATGTTGAATCTTCTGTCTATGTATCGGGTATAGATTTAATGACATTTGCTTACAAAACGGATGCAGGTGTGGGATTTGCGCACCTAAAGGATTGGTCAAAAAGAACCGATAGCTCCTGGGATGTGATAAAACAGCTTATGATGCGATTTTCCCAAAATAGGGATGCCTATATTCTGGCTTTGAATCCGCCACCCATAATGGGTATGAGTATGACTGGCGGATTTGAGATGTATGTTCAGGATAGGACGGGCTCAGATATTCGTCTGCTGGATAAATATGCGAAAGAGATAGTAAATAAGGCAAATAAAGATAGAAGATTGATGATGGTGCGCTCAACGCTCAATACCAATGTGCCACAGTATA
>CAJXLZ010000045.1 GCA_913056505.1 uncultured Desulfurellaceae bacterium | reverse complement strand
AAGCGGTTTTAGAGGAGAAGGAATACTTATCATAGGTAACAAGGAAGGAAAACCTGTAGCTGATTTAGCCAGTGTTGAAGGAAAAGGACAGCTTGATATATATAACAAATACGGCAATCGGGTGGCTACGCTTCAGCCTGATGAAGAAAATTACGGTGTGATAGGTTTATTTGATAGATACGGCAACTATGGCTGGAGCATGAAAGGTAAAAAATAGGTTTTATTTATAACCATAGTTTTGAATATTATAATAACAAATAGCGCTATTTGAATTACACCAAAGATATCTGTTTTTCTTGACAAAATAGACTATATATTCATACTCAATCGGTGACAGGAAAGGAGTGTGAAGTGGAAATTTTAAGGGGTTTTAAGGATATACTTCCAGATAATATAGATAAATGGCAATTTTTGGAGACTACAGCAAGAAACACAATAGAATCGTTTGGCTTTAGGGAAATCAGAACGCCCATATTAGAAAAAACTCAGCTATTTAAAAGAAGCGTGGGTGAAACGACGGATATAGTTGAGAAAGAGATGTATACATTCTTGGATAAGAATAATGAGTCTATAACGATGAGACCCGAAGGCACTGCAGGCGTAGTCAGGGCTTATATAGACAACCATTTGGAACTGTCATCGTTTAAAAAGTATTATTACATAGGTCCGATGTTCAGATATGAGAGGCCTCAAAAGGGTAGGTTGAGGCAATTTCATCAGATAGGTATTGAGGTTTTTGGCATAGATGAACCTGCTATTGATGCAGAAGTTGTTTATATTAACAAGGCGCTTTTGAATAACTTAGGCATTAACAATGTGCGCATAGAGATAAACAACATAGGTTGTGATATGTGTCGACCAAACTATATGGATGCGCTCAAAAGTTATTTTGAAGAATATAGGTCTCAGCTATGCGAGGACTGTCAAAAGCGGTTATATAGAAATCCTTTAAGAATATTGGATTGCAAGAATGAACATTGCAGGTTGATTGCCAAGGGCGCACCCAAAATTACATCATTTGCATGCGAGACTTGCAGATCACATTACGATGTTGTTAAAGAAAAACTTACCGACTTTGGTGTAGATTTTATAGAAAATCCTATGTTGGTTAGAGGGCTTGATTACTATACAAAATTTGTTTTTGAAATCATTACCGATAAACTGGGGGCTCAGGGAACAGTATCTGCTGGTGGTAGGTATGATAATCTAGTCGAGCAGTTGGGTGGAAAATCTACATCGGGCGTTGGTTTTGCGGCTGGAGAGGAAAGACTGATAGAGCTTATAGAGGATTATCCAAAGAACAGAATAGATTTTTATATTGCTAACTTGGATGTGGATGAATATGCTGTGCAGATAGCAAATAAGCTGAGAGGCATAGGCAAAAAGGTGTACGTTGAATATGAAAGGAGAAGTTTGAAGAGTATGATGAAAAGAGCAAATAGAATGAATGCCGAATTTGCTGTTATAATAGGCGAAAACGAGAAAAATAATAGAAAAGTTATGGTTAAGAATCTGTTTGAATCAAAACAGAGTGAGTATAGTTTGGAAGCTTTTTTAGATGAGGTGAAATAATGGCGATAGAGGGTTTATCAAGAACACATTACTGTGGCAATGTTACTGAAGATGATATAGGCAGTGAGGTTACGCTGTTTGGATGGGTACAAAATTGGAGAGATCACGGCGGAATTGTATTTATAGACCTAAAAGATAGGGAGGGTATAGTCCAAATTGTATTTGACCCAACGCAGAGTAAAGAAAATCATAGAATAGCTCATACACTTAGAAGTCAATATTGTATAGGTATAAAGGGCAATGTTAGACATAGGCCGGAAGGGACGGTTAACGAAAATCTAAAAACAGGCAAAGTTGAGGTGCTGGTTACTGAGGTTAAGATATTTTCAGAGAGTGAAGCCTTGCCGTTTCCTGTTGAGGAATATATAGATGTCAATGAAGAGCTGAGGCTTAAATATAGATATCTTGATTTGAGAAAGCCAAGGATGCAAAGGAATTTGATCACAAGGCATAAAGCGTCGTTTGCCGCAAGAAAATTTTTAGATTCTCAAGGATTTTTGGAAATAGAAACGCCTATACTGACAAAAAGCACACCTGAAGGTGCAAGAGATTTTCTTGTGCCAAGCAGACTATCTCAAGGAAAATTTTATGCATTACCCCAATCGCCGCAGTTGTTTAAGCAGCTTTTGATGATTTCGGGCTTTGATAGATATTATCAAATTACAAAGTGTTTTAGGGATGAGGATTTAAGAGCGGACAGACAGCCGGAATTTACACAGATTGATCTTGAGATGAGTTTTGTATCTGAAGATGATGTTATGAATGTAACAGAGGGCATAATTTCAAGCATATTTAAAGAGACGCTCGGCATAGATGTCAAACCACCGTTTAAAAGAATAAGTTATAACGAAGCTATGGATAGGTTTGGTTCGGATAAGCCTGATATGAGGTTTGGTTTAGAACTGAAAAATTTAACTGATATAGCAAAAACAACAAACTTCAAGGTGTTTAGTTCTGTAGCCAATTCAGGCGGTCTGGTATATGGTTTAAATGCTAAAAATTCTGCTGATTTCACAAGAAAAGAGATAGATGATTTAGGTAAATATGTCAGTATTTTTGGCGCAAAAGGGCTGGCTTGGATAAAGGTTAAAGAGAATGAACTGCAGTCGCCTATTGTGAAATTTTTCTCTGAGGACCAGATTAAGCAGATATTGGATAAATTAGAAGCAAAAACAGGGGATCTGCTCTTTTTTGTTGCCGATAAACCCAAGGTTGTCTACGATTCTTTAGGAGCCTTGAGACTTAAAATAGCGGATAAACTGAATTTAAGAAATGATGATGAGTTCAATTTTGTATGGGTAACAGATTTTCCTCTGTTTGAGTGGAATGAAGATGAGAATAGATATGATGCAATGCATCACCCGTTTACATCGCCTGTAGATGAGGATCTTCAGTATTTGGAGTCAAACCCAGGCATTGTGAGAGCAAGAGCATACGACATAACCCTAAATGGTGTTGAAATCGGCGGCGGCAGTATAAGGATACACAGGAGTGATGTTCAGCAGAATATGTTTAGAGTGCTGAAAATCAGTGATGAGGATGCCAGATTGAAATTTGGATTTTTAATAGATGCATTAAAGTTTGGTGCTCCGCCTCATGGAGGGTTGGCTATAGGATTAGACAGATTGATGACTATCATACTTAAAGAGGAGTCTATTAGGGATGTTATAGCATTCCCTAAAACACAAAAGGGCGTATGTCTTTTGACAGATGCGCCGAATGCCGTAGATCAACGCCAATTAAATGAATTATCTATAAGGGTAATGCAGAAGAAAAACAAGCAATGATAAAGAAATGGTGGGCGGTACAGGGTTCGAACCTGTGACCCCTTGCGCGTGAAGCAAGTGCTCTTCCACTGAGCTAACCGCCCAATTTCTAAGATGAAAGATTAAATCAAATATAGTGATTTGTCAACATAAAAGCTTTCATTTTAACAAACTGCAGTAGAGAAATTGACCGATATTTTTTCTTGAACTATTTTTTTATAGCTCTTTTATACACATTTTTTATTTTTATAGTTTTCCCGCCTACAAGAATTTCAGTGTTGACAAAAATGTTAAGCTTGATGAGATATAAGTATTTTGATAGAATTTGCATAAGGTATAGTTTCTAAATATAATTATAGTTAGCGATCATTGCGGATAAATATTTTACGGTTTAATATCTAAGGTGGGTAATGGGCGATAAAATTTTTATGGATATTTCCATTATTGTTATATTAAGCTTTGTTATCCCTATCATTTCAACGAAATTGTTTAAATATATCATACCCTCTGTAGCAATAGAAATTATTGCGGGTTTTCTACTGGGCAAAAGTGGATTTGGATTAATCGTGGAAAATAATATTATGGATTTTGTTTCCATGTTCGGTCTGGTCTATCTTATGTTTCTTGCTGGTCTTGAAATGGATATAGAAATGGTGAGAGATTTGAAAGGCGCAAAGATTATCTACTCGCCGATTTTTCTGGCATTTTTTGTTTTTTTTATCACACTTATTGTAGCTTATCCCTTTTCACTGTTTATTGTAAAACAATTCTCGTATACAAGTGATCCTATATATCTTTCATTTATTTTATCCACTACTTCTGTAGCTATTGTTCACCCTCTGCTTAAATCACGTACCGACCTTAAAAAGATTTATAAACAAACGGTATTTTTATCTGCTATTGTAGCTGACTTTACCACACTTTTTTTAATCAGTATATACGCACTATTTAAAGAAGAAAAAACAAGTATTATCAGTTTTATTATCTTGTTTGCCCTGTTTGCCGTTAGCTTGCTGTCAGGTAAAATAATAAAATTCTTTTATAAACATAAATTTTCAAGGGAAATGTTCTCCCTTTTAAAATATCATTCAACGGTGCAGATAGGTGTAAGGGCTGTATTTGCATTACTCTTCATATTTCTTTTTCTTGCGGAACTCTTTGGTATTGAGGTTATTCTCGGAGCATTTTTAGCAGGAGCGATCGTTTCATATATATCAGGCAAAGAAACAAATATTTTGCGTATGAAATTAGATGCCATAGGATATGGCTTTTTTATCCCATTTTTCTTTATATATCAAGGAGCAAACTCATCATTTCCCAATATTAGTTATGAGAATATATATCTTATAATTTTAATTATCTTAGGGGGTTTGCTGATAAAAATTATAGCGTCTTTGCCTTTGCTTTTACGTTTCAACTTTAAAGATACCTTCTCTGCCGGAGTACTTTTAAGCAGTAGATTAAGTTTAATTATTGCAGCTTCTACCATAGGGTTAAAATTAGGCTTAATAAGTGAGGATTTGAATTCATCTATAATACTTATTGCAGTTTTTTCATGCATTATTTCTCCATCGGTATTTAACATAATCAAAAAGCGTAAATTTTCACATCATCCGGGAAGAATAATTGTAGTCGGCGGGGGAACTGTTGGCAGCGGCATAGCAAGAAGATTCAGTAGCAAAGAAAGATCTGTAGTTATTGTTGAGAAAAATATGGAAAAGTGCAGAAAATTAAGTGAAGAAAAAATAGGCGAGGTTTATTGTTTTAATGCTAAGGATGATACGGTATGGGAGAAAATAAGACCCAGAAAGAATGATGTAGTGCTTCTTTTAACCAATAGCGATAAAGTAAATTTAGACATAGCCTCTGTAATCAAAAAATATGAAATTAATAGGATGTTTGCTAGAGATAATGATCCTCAAAGCAGGGGAATATATAAAAAGGAGGGTATTACGCCGCTTATTTATAGTGAGCAACTATTAAATATTATAGAAATGGCTATAAATTACACATCGGTGTTTGAACTGTTCTCCAAAGATAAAAATTTAATAGAAGAAAGACGTATAAGTAGATTATCGGGTGTTCCTATTGAAAATGCAAATTTTCCCGTGTTGATAGAGATAATATTGATAAAAAGAGGCAAAGACTGGATTTACCCACGCGAAAATACTGTATTAAAAAAGGACGATGTTGTAATATTCATAACAAACAAGGAAGACAGCAAAGTTGTTGAGAAAATAGTTTTTTAATGTAATGTGATCAATATTACCCTGTCATTCCGTCCCCGTGTCAAGCACGGGGTGACATTACTTGATGCGGAATCTGGACTTTAGGACTCTGAATTCTAAACTCTAGATTCCCGCTTTCGCGGGAATGACAAGAAAAAACGCTGGTGACAATAGAAATTAAGGGAATGATAGAGGATTTAACATATCAAGAACAGGTTATTGATGTGTAAGTCCATTTTTATTAGGGGCGGCAGATTGGCTTTAATCATAGGTATCTGATTCCCGATCTATTTTGAAGCTCTGGATTATTTAACCCCTGACCAAGTTATACTTTGAATCTTTTGACAAAGCAGAAAAGAGGGTTTAAAATTGATGAAAAACAGGGTTAGCGGATTTAATTTAAATCAACATAGAGTCTGTTCAAGGAATGGAGTGCAGCTTAAATACCAACGAGGTCAAAAAATACATTCATTAGTATATCAAAAAAGGATGATTATGACAAGTAGTCCTCGAAACATCCTCTTTCGTGCCGATTCATCCTCAACAATAGGCACAGGCCACATAATGAGGGATTTAGTATTAGCTAAGCAATATCCAAATGATAAGATAGTATTTGCCACACAAAATTTAAGCGGTAATATAAATCATAAAATTAGTGAAGCTGGATATGAGATAGAAACATTAGAGTCTAATGATATTGAAGAATTAGATAAACTTATAAAAAAACTAGATATTAATATGATAATAATAGATCATTACGATATTGATTATATTTTTGAGAAACAATTAAAAATTAAAAATCCGACATTAAAGATTATGGTGTTAGATGATACCTACGAAAAACACTATTGTGATATACTGCTAAACCACAATATCAGTGGTGATGAAAAAAAGTATAAAGGCTTAGTACCAAAAGATTGTGAATTGAGATGTGGAAGCAAGTATACACTTTTAAGGGATGAGTTTGTTCAGGTTAAAAATTCTCAAAAAAGTAAAATAGACATAGATAAAGTGAAGGTATTTGTCGCAATGGGTGGAGCAGATCATAGCAATATCACTATCGATATACTAAAGGTTCTTGAAAAGTTTGATGAGATATACCCTACTGTTGCAACAACCACTGCAAATAAAAACCTAGAAGCACTGCAAGAGTATGCACATAGCCACCCTAGAGTAACACTACATATAAACACTAATAAAATAGCTAAGTTAATGAATGAGAGTGACTTTGCAATCGTCACGCCAAGTGTAATCATAAATGAGATAATTTACTTGGATATTCCATTTATAGCTATAAAAACAGCTGAAAATCAGATGGATATGTATGAGTATTTGAAAGCGAATGATTTTTTGGTGCTTGATGAGATGAATGAAGTAGATTTGGAAAAGCGTGTGAAGTTGATGCTTAAGAGTTTAAAGGTAAAATTATGAAGATAGCTATTTTAACGACACCAAATCAATGGTTTGTACCTTATGCTAAAGAGTTACAAAGTAGGATTAAGGGTTCAAAACTATTTTTTGATCATAAAGATATTGAAGAGTCATATGATATTGTTTTTATACTAAGTTATCATAAAATTATTGAAAAAGAATATCTTGATAAAAATAAGCATAATATAGTTATTCATGCTAGTGCTTTGCCACAAGGCAAAGGCTGGGCTCCTATGTTTTGGCAGATACTTGAAGGGAAAAACTCTATCCCTTTTAGTATGTTTGAAGTTGATGAGGGTGTAGATAGCGGTGCTATTTATATGCAGAAAACTTTGCAGTTAAGTGGGTATGAGCTTAACGACGAGCTAAGAAAAAAACAAGCAGATCATATAATTTGGATGTGCTTAGAGTTTATCAATAATTATGAAAAATATAAAATTCCAGCACCTCAAAAAGGTAAAGAAAGTTTCTATCCAAAAAGAACTCCTAAAGATAGCAAATTAGATATAAATAAGACTATCAAAGAGCAGTTTAATCTTTTAAGAATAG
>CAJXLZ010000044.1 GCA_913056505.1 uncultured Desulfurellaceae bacterium | reverse complement strand
GTTGTGATTAGAATAATATATTTTCTCTTTTTTACAGTTTGCCAAAGTTCCCATAAATCAATCTCATCTTCTTCTAGATAAACAGGTTTTAGTTCATCTTTACGATTAGATCGATTTTTCTCCATTTTCTTGCCTCGCTTTTCTTTAATCAATCGTCTTATAACATACTGTATTGATTTTTTCCATAGTTTATTGACTTTTTCCAAATAATTTAGCACAATTCATCGAAATATAGCTATGCAACAGCAGTACGCTACACTAAAAGGCGGACAAGAAGATGAATTTAGATGAAATCACTTCATATATATGCAAACAATTTCCCATTGCAGTGCACCTTGGCGCTAATGTTGAACTATACGACGGCAAACGAGTTGTTATCTCATCGCCGCTTGCGCCAAATAGAAACCACACAAACACGGCATTCGGCGGCAGCGTGGCGGCTTTGGCTATTCTATCCGGGTGGGTATTGCTCTATTTAAAATTGGAAGAGATGGGCATAAAAAACCGACTTGTAATACAGAAAAGTTCCTTTGAATTTAGGAAACCTATCAATAGCGATTTTAAGGCGGTATGCACTATGCCTGAAGAAAAAATATGGAATAGATTTATAGATACATTAAAAAAGCACAGCCGTGCGCGTATCACAATATATTCAAAAATAGAGTATCTATCAGGCATAGGCGGCTTCCATAAAGGTGTATATGCAGCTTTTATTCCTAAATAGTAACGTGTTAAGGGCTTACTTTAGCCTATGCGGCGCGCTTCATCCGAAATTATTGATAAATTTATGGACATTTTATAATTTAGGCATCACACATCTATCTTTCTAGGTAAAAGCGTTTTTTATCCTTTTTTCTTAAATTAAAACAGGGTTTTATATTTTAAGGAATGCGATAGTGCGGCGTCTGTAGCTACTCTGCCACGCGGAGTTTTTTTTATATACCCTATCTGGAGTAGATAGGGTTCTACAACATCTTCTAAAGTATTTTTATCCTCACTTATGCTCGCAGCTATTGTTTCTATACCTGCAGGACCGCCATCAAATTTATTGATCAGTATATCCATATATTTTCTATCAAGATAATCAAGCCCCTTTTCATCTATATTAAGCATAGAGAGTGTATGTTCAACAGCTTGTATATCAATAATATCATTATTTGAAACCGTGGCGAAATCCCGAACCCTCCTTAAAATTTTATTGGCTATACGCGGTGTGCCCCTTGATCTTTTCGCTATATACGATGAA
The DNA here is from genome assembly GCA_913056505.1 of uncultured Desulfurellaceae bacterium. GTDB lineage: Bacteria > Campylobacterota_A > Desulfurellia > Desulfurellales > Hippeaceae > CAJXLZ01. The sequence continues at coordinate 6,467 of CAJXLZ010000044.1, read as the reverse complement.
CTTTCGTCGTCTATTTTTATAGATAGTATGGCTGCCGACCGCTTTATAATCTGCGTTAGGTCTTCCGGGGTGTAAAAATCCAATCTCAATGTTATGCCAAATCTGTCACGCAGCGGGGATGTCAAAAGACCCATGCGCGTTGTTGCTCCGATAAGCGTAAAATGCGGTAGGTCTATACGTATGGTTCTTGCACCCGGACCCTGTCCGACTATAATATCCAATGCAAAATCCTCTAAAGCTGAATAGAGTGTTTCTTCTACGGCTCTATTGAGTCTGTGTATTTCGTCTATAAAAATCACATCTTTTTCTGATAGATTTGTAAGTATGGCTGCAATATCGCCAACCTTTTCGATGGCCGGTCCGCTTGTTGTTATGATATTTGCATTCATCTCTTTTGCTATTATATTAGCCAGAGTGGTTTTGCCTAAGCCCGGTGGACCGTAAAGTATGCAGTGTTCTAACGCCTCATTCCTCTTTTTTGCGGCTTTAATTGCCAAAGATATATTCTCTTTTATATTTTTTTGTCCTACATAATCATTTAAGGTAGTGGGTCTAAGAGAGATAGTTGTATCTTTAAATTGTTCCATCCACAAATTCCTTTTTCCTATTTCAATTTAAGCAACAGCCATTCTTACTATAAGAATTACCTGTAATTTTAACAGTTTTTTATGGACAATTCAAATGTAAGTTTTACGCATATGGCTAATGAATAAAATTCTTGATTTTTTCAAAAACCTCTTCGGGCATTAAAGATTTATATACAAGCAGTGTATTTTCGTTATCCACAAACCATCCTGAGGTAGGCCCGAGTATAACGATGCTTTTTTTTCTTAAGCTTACACCGAGATGCGACGCAAATGAATCGTTGCCTATAATAAACTCAGAAAGATAAACCAAGCCGGCAAATTCTTTAATGGGCAACGGCTTTTCTATTATGTGACCTGTTTTCAGTACGTTAAAGCATTCTATCGCCATATCCTTTTCACCCGGTCCATATACAACAATGGGCGTATAGCCATTCATTTGAGAGATCAAGTTGGCCAATTTGCCGAAGTAGTCGGGATTCCACATCTTTTCTTTTTTCCTTGCCGTAGGGGCAACAATAAAAAAATTTTTAATACCGTGTTTCTTTAAATACCCTTTTGCATTTCTATCAGCAGTTTCATTAAGATACATTTCAGGTAGATATTTCTCTATAGGATTTTCAAGACCCAAACCCATTAGAAGCTCCATACGTTCCCATGAGGTATATCCTTGATTTTCCCATTTTATTAACCTATTATAGCAGAAATTACCGCCCTTTTTATAAAATGCTATCTTTAATTTGGCATTGGAAAAAAGGGTTAAGCGTTTTGATCTGCCTGTTCTTTGAATATCCACAATAGCATCATAATGTTCTGCTCTAATGTCAAAAAGCATTCTGATCTCGTTCAAAAAATCGGCTTTTAGTGTTAAAACCTTATCGATATAAGGATTATCATTCACAATGTCTTTAGCTGCCTCAGATGTTAAAAAATGAACAACGCTGCCCGCCATTCTTTCTTTTATAACCCTTGCCAACGGTGCAGAGAGCAGCACATCGCCGAGTTGCCTCAGCTGGATAAGCAGTATTTTCATTTAATTATTCTCTTCAGTCTCTAACCTTTTTGCCTGTTCATCAACGGTCAGCGCATCAATAAGCTCATCCAAGTCGCCATCCATTATGGCATCAAGTTTATAGAGCGTTAATCCTATTCTGTGATCCGTAACGCGTCCCTGAGGAAAATTATAGGTTCTAATGCGTCCCGATCTATCGCCTGTTCCAATTTGCTGCCTGCGCTTATCTGCTCGCTCTTTCTCTTTCTCCTTCTCATACATATCGTAAAGCCGCGCGCGCAACACCTTCATAGCCTTGTTTTTATTTTTAAGCTGCGATTTCTCATCTTGGCAGGTAACAACAAGATTTGTGGGTAGATGTGTTATTCTTACTGCAGAGTCCGTTGTATTAACGCACTGTCCGCCATGACCTGTCGCCCTAAAAACATCGATGCGCAGGTCCTCATCCTTTATCTCAATGTCAACATCTTCAGCTTCAGGCAGAACGGCAACAGTTGCAGCAGATGTGTGCACACGTCCTTGAGATTCCGTAGAGGGTACCCTTTGTACCCTATGTGTGCCGCTTTCATATTTAAATTTTGAATATGCACCCTTGCCTTTAACATTGGCTATTAATTCTCTTATGCCTCCTGTTTCTGAAATACTGCTGCTTATAATCTCTATCTTGAAGTTATGATTTTCCGCATAACGCGTGTACATTCTAAAGAGATCCTGTGCAAATAGAGCCGCTTCTTCCCCTCCTGTGCCTGCTCTAATTTCAAGTATGATATCTCTATCATCCATAGGATCCTTTGGTATAAGCAATATTTTTAGTTCTTCTTCTAATCTTTCCCTATTTTCCTGTGCAGTCTTTAACTCCTCTTTGGCAAGGTCTTTGAGTTCTTCATCTTTCAACAGCTCTCTGTTTTCATCGATCTCCTTTAAGATTTTTTTGTATTCTCTTGCTTTTTCTACTATAGGCGAGAGTTTTTTCAAGCTTTCACTCAGCATTTTAAATTTATTTATGTCTTTAACTATATCCGGACTGCTTAGTTCACCCTCAATTTCACTATATTTTTTTTCTATACCCTCTAATTTTTTCAGCATTTCTTCTCCTATTGTGAATTAACCCTCATTTTGCATACATCACCATAAGATATATCATACGGCTTTACTATACGCAATTTATTGGAAAAAATATAGTTTACCTCTTTAGCGTGTTTTGAATATCTCATAATAATCGCTGCAGCTACACTTAGTTCATATTCATCAGGCTCTTGGAAAAATACACCGCATGCTCCTCTATCTGCGCTTACAAGAGGCAATCTTCCTTTATATGATGTGAGATACTCAGTTTCAGGTTGATTCCTTGATACAATAAATTTTTTTTTGCCTATTCTGAAATGTCTGCCAAGTGCCAATAGATCGATTTGAGATAGAGATAAATTATCGTTAAACTTAAACATCTCTTTTAATCTTTCGGCAAAGTTTCTATCGGTTAAAAGACATCCTCCAGCCGGAGATTCAAAATCGTCAATACCAAATGCCTTTATCATTTCAAGCTGGTTCTTTCTTGAACGTCCGCTTATTTTAAACATATCATCTCTTTTGATAATGCCCTCTATCTCAGGCTTTGTAGGCGGCATAAGTTTTGCACAAAGCGGCCTTAGAACAATATCTTCAACGCAAGCCTGCTTTTCAATGGACCGCATAACAGCATATGACCTTTGGCTCATAGGTCTTTGCCCTACAACTTCACCGCTTACTAAAAAATCAGCATGGATTTCATCCATAAATTGTTTGGCCATTTTGAAGAAAAAAATCTTGCAGTCAATACATGGGTTCATATTTTTTCCATATCCGAACATAGGATTTTTGATAATACGTAGATATTCACCGTCATTTTTAACAATCTTCAAATCTACGCCAATTTGATTAAGCTGTTTTTCCATTTTGCTTATGTTTTTTTTGTAAAACGGTGTTTGTATAAATAAGGCGTGTACATCAAAGCCTAAACGCTGCATAATTATCACAGATAGAAGGCTGTCCAACCCGCCCGAATACAGAGCTACACATCTCTTATTCATTTAATCAATATCATTTTCTCGTCTTAGTCTATAAAGATCTTTATAAAATATGCCCTCAGCAAGAAACCGGTTGTTCGATAATTGCTCTCTCAATCCAAGCCTGTTTTTAAGCATAATCACATCGCGTATATAGCGGGCAGTTCCCTATATTTCCCATTATAATCCATTCCGAATCCTACAAGAAATTCATTTTCCACATCAAATAGATAATAATCCGGATAGATATTCTCCACTCTTTGCGCATGTTTGTTTACAACTACGCATATTTTACACTCCTTGGCACCGCTGTCTAATATAAATTTTCTAACGCGTTTTATTGTCTGTCCGGTGTCCAATATATCATCCACAAGCAAGCAAGTTTTGCCTTTCAGATTCACGGTCGGTTTTTTTATCCATTTCAGCTCGCAGCTTTGAGTGCCTAAATAGCTTTTTACACGTACAGAGTCCCATTCAAAATCTATGTCAAGGTTAGAGGATAGTTTTTCAAAAAACGTTTTTCCGCCTTTTTCGATATATATCAACACAACCTGTTTGCCCCTGTAGTCTTTCGAAATTTTTTGAGCCAAATTTAAAACTTTTCTGTTGATCTCTTTTTCTTCAAATAGAATATTCATTTTTTACTTATTCTACAATATCGATTTTTTCGCCGCAATATGGGCATTTGCCGTCTTTAATATCATACTTCAATACTTCAAAACCATTTCTTATAATTAATGGTTTTGAACATTTTGGGCAATACGTGTTTCCACCGCTATCATTTTTTATGTTTCCGGTATAAACATACTTTAAACCCATTTCCTTACCCATTTGAGCCAAATGTACTACTGTGTTTATGGGGGTCGGTGGCAGCTCTATCAGTTTATATGTCGGATAAAACCTGCTCACGTGCCATGGAATGGCAGGGTCCAGATCATAAATAAAATTGATTAACTCCATAATTTCTACCGGGTTGTCATTGAGTGTCGGCACAATAAGGGTTGTGATTTCCAACCACATATTTTTACTCTTCATGTATTCTATTGTGTCGAGAACATGCTTAATCTTTACACCTCCGACCACTTGATAATAGTATGCATCTGAAAATGCTTTTAGGTCTATATTGGCAGCATCTATCAAACCGTCCATCATATCCACAGCCTCTTTTGTCATATACCCATTGGTTATAAAAATATTTTTTAGCCCCTTTTCTTTTGCGAGTTTTGCCGTGTCAAGAGCGTATTCAAAAAATATTGTAGGTTCGGTATATGTGTATGCTATTGATCTGCATCCCGAATTAACAGCGTCTTTTACTATTTTTTCAGGCGTATAATCCTCGCCGACAATAGAGCCGTTATGTTCAATCGGATATTGACTTATATTGTAGTTTTGACAAAATAGACATCTAAAATTACATCCAACGGTGGCTATAGAATATGATTTTGTGCCCGGTAGAAAATGAAACAGAGGCTTTTTTTCTATAGGGTCCACTGATTTTGCCACCGCTTTTGAATAAGTTAAAGAATATAGTTTTCCGTCTCTATTTTCGCGCACACCGCATATGCCGCGTTTTCCGTCTTCAATTATGCATCTAAAATTACATAAATCGCATCTAACTCTGTTGTTATCCAATTTTTTATAAAGATAAGCCTCTTTCATAAAATATCTCCTACATATTTTTACACAGGCAGCGTTATTGTGAACTTTGTACCTTCATCGACCTTACTTGTTATTTTCAACACGCCGCCTAACATTTCTATAAAACGCTTTGCTATGGGTAGGTCTAAATCTTCACCCCCCTCCTCATAAACAGAGGGTTTAAAAAGCTTGTTTACCATTTCCTCAGGCATTCCAATACCACTGCCGTAAATGCTTATTATGACAACAGGGGGGCGTAGATTTTCATTATAATGGGTTTTTATGGTAATTGATTCTCCCCTATCCATAGTGCTGATATAATATTTTATAATATTGCTTAAAGCAATGTTAATTTTTTTCTCATCCAATTGTATAAGAGGCACTTTATCGTCTAACTGTATTGATAAATTTATGCCGTGGCTTTTTATGCTATGCATCAGATCGGTAGATACCCTGTTTTTAATAATGTTATTAATGGAAAGTTGTTTTAAATCCAATGTTTGATCGGATATATTCAGCATTGTGACCAGCACTTTGTCCAGTTTTTTGCTTTCCTGCTCTATGTATTCTATGTATTTTATTAATTCTTTTTTATCAACCCCCTTTTTAAGTTTTTTGTCTAATATTGTCGCTATACCACCCAAACTCATCAGGGGATTTCTTATTCTGTGAGCCATGTTTTCTGTGAGTTTAAGCATAGCTTTTTCTCTTTCTCTTTCAAGCAGCTGTGCCTGCATATTTTCTATTGTCTGTAGCGATTCATTTAATTCTTTATTTTTTATTTGCAGTTTATTATTCAAACTATCTATCCTTTCTATAAAATTGTCGGCTTTATAGGACAGTATGCCCGTTGGCAGTGCTATCATTATAAACGGCACAATTCTATAAATTATATCAAACCAATTGTATATAGAAACTCCATATTTTATGTTGGCAAGAACGAAAAAAATCATACCCGCTGCAGCAGTTATGAGCGAGGCACGCAGTCCCACGACAAAAGCAGCTATGGTTATAGTGATAAAATATCCCGAGTAAAATGGACTGAAATACCCGCCTGTATTGAAAATAAAATACGATTAGGTGTGTTAGATGAAAACATTGTAGCGTCAGAGCTTGGCGCTGTATTAAAAGAAATCAAAAAAGGCTCTGTTAATAACCTAGATGCTTTATATAATAAATTAACAAACGGAA
>CAJXLZ010000043.1 GCA_913056505.1 uncultured Desulfurellaceae bacterium | reverse complement strand
CTGTTGATGAAAGCCTGACCGCCAACTCCCCGCTCATAGCGTTCAATATTATGTTCACGCTATCGAACTGCTGTGATCTTATAAAATCATCCATATCGGATTCTGGCAGTCTTGCAAATTTTAGATCATATCTGTATATATTGGGTTGAGGGTATAGTTTTTTTATCATTTTCAATATGTATTGCTCGAACATATGTTTCATTTCAAATGGCACGCCGGGCATAGACATAACCAAAGCCCTATTGATTTTCATATAAAATCCCGGAGATGTGCCGTGATCATTTGGTATAGCAATAGCATTTTCGGGCAGATATATTTGTTTTAAATGGGATATTTTCAATTTTACGCCTTTGGATTTGATAGTATCTATTAAAGGCTGATACAATTCTTTCTTTAATTTAATACGCTGTTTTGCCGCCAGGGCACAGGCTTTAGTGGTCAGATCATCAAATGTTGGCCCAAGCCCACCTGTTGTTAATATAACATCATAATTTTTTGATAGCTCTTCTATTGTATCTTTTATCACATCAATCTTGTCCGGCAGTGCATATATCGCTCCTATATCATAATTATACTGCCTTAATTTTTTTGCAATATATGATGAGTTTGTGTCTGTTATGTCCCCGTTTACTATCTCGTTGCCGATGGATAGAATAGCTATTTTAATCATAATAAATGCCTCCTAAAAGAAAAATAGTTTTACAGCAAAAATAGATAGCAGCATCAGTAGAATAGCGCGTATAAATTTGTCGCCTTTTTTAATGGAGAACGAGATTGCAAGTTGTGCTCCTACGATGCTTCCCATGCCAATGACGATACCTATCAGAAAATTGATTTGATGGTAGATAATGAAAATAGGCAGCAACAGTGCTGTATACAGGGTTATGCTCATAACTTTTATTGCATTTGCCTCTATCATGCTGAACCCGCTCCACAATGCTGCCGCAATAAGAAAAAAACCGACGCCTGCCTGTATGAACCCGCCGTAAATGCCTATGAAAAAGAAAACAGTATATTTAATCAACCTATTTTTCTGAAAAATGTTTCTGTTTGCGGATTTTTTGGGATTGTATATTGTTGCAGTTGTTACTACAATCATTAGCACTGCTATTATCTTCTTGAGCACAGCGTTTGATGTGTGCACCGCTATGTAAGTGCCTGCAAGCGAGCCTATGATTAAAGGTATTATTACAGAAAGAGAGAACCTATAATCCAACATCTTCAGTTTATGGAATTTTACAGAAGCAAATATATTCTGTATAAAAATGTTCAATCTGTTTGTGCCATTTGCTACCGTGGGAGGCAGGCCTATAGCAATAAGCACGGCCAATGTTATGAAAGAACCGCCGGCGCCTATAACATTTATAAAGCCCACAACTATTCCCACAACAAAAATTAATAACAGATGCAAAAAATCCATAATTTATTCTACATAATTTTAACAAATAGCAAACAAAATAATATGGAAAATATTTTTATTAGGGCAGACACGCAGGCCTGCCCCCTACTTCATATTGGTAAAATAATTCTTATATTGAAATTTAAAAGAATTAATATAGAATAAATGGATGTATTTTGATTGCGTATTAAGAGGATGATGTGCTTTCTATAGGAACGCCGGAATTTGTTGTTATAATCTTTATAGCTATAGTCGTTGTAGGTCCGAAGCGTTTGCCTGAAGTAATGAGGTTTATAGGACGTATAAATAGAGAGATAAAAACGGCCATAAATTCTGCTAAGGCTGAGATGGAAGAGGATCTTGATGTTACAAGCGATGCAAAAAAAAGCTGGGAAAAATTAATAGGTGAAGATGAGAAAGAGGACAAAGACAAATCCAAATGATATGAGCTTGCTTGAGCATATAGAAGAATTAAGAATACGTATGCTCTGGATTATGGGAGGCTTACTGGTGGGTCTTGTTGCGACCTACTCTTTCTCCGAATTCATCTTACAGCTTGCTGTAAAACCCTTAAAACATGCTTTGCCTCAAAGTAGTAAAATTATATTTACAGGTGTTACTGAGGCATTTTGGATACGAATAGAGATAGCATTCGTTGCTGCAATTATTGTTACTATTCCATGGATTATGTACCAAATATGGCTTTTTGTTGAACCTGGATTGAAAGATAATGAGAAAAAATACGCTATTCCGTTTGTCTTTTTTTTAACTATATTTTTTATATCTGGAGTTGTGTTCGCATATAAAATCGTTTTGCCTTTAGGGTTTAGTTTTTTATTAAGGTACGGTGGTAGTGATCTAACGGCAATGCCATCTATAAAACAATATATATCACTGCTTTTAAAAATGCTTATGGCTTTTGGTATAGTTTTTGAACTGCCTGTTGTATCATTTATCTTATCGCGTCTCGGCATTATAGATGGTAAATATCTTTTGAAAAGGTCAGATTATGCCTTGCTGTTTATATTTATAATTGCAGCGATCCTTACGCCTCCCGATATATTTACACAGTTTTTGATGGCCGGCCCCTTAATTGTATTGTATGGCATCAGTATAATAGTTGCGTATATTTTTTCCACCAAAAAAGATGAATGATTTAAGTACGGTTTACGCAATCTTATCATTTATATTCAGCAGTATTGTGGGCAGTTTTTTAAATGTGTGTATATACAGAATGCCACTGTCGCAATCCATTGCCTATCCCCCTTCTCATTGCCCTTTATGCAATAAAAGAATCAAATGGTATGATAATGTTCCCCTTGTTAGTTATATCATCTTAAGGGGCAAATGTAGATACTGCGGTGCGCATATTTCATTCCGCTACTTTTTTGTGGAACTTTTAACGGGTTTACTTGGCCTGTTTTTATATTTAAAATACGGATTGTCAGTATATATGTTAATTTTCTTTATCTTTTCCTGTTTTCTTATTGTGGGTAGTTTTATAGATCTGTCGTCTATGATTATACCCGATAAAATAAGCATTACACTTATTATTCTCGGCATAGCATCATCTTATCTTACCATAGGCGTTTTAGAATCTGTACTGTCCGCAGCATTTGGTTTTGCACTGCTTTATTTGGTAGCTGTTTTGGGAAAATTATTGTTTAAAAAGGATGCTATGGGTGGTGGAGATATAAAATTAATGGCGGGCATTGGGGCTTTCTTGGGTATAAAAGGCGTTGTATTTGTGCTGTTTTGTGCTTCTTTTGTAGGCAGCATCATAGGTTTAACCCTAATTTGTCTCGGATACAAGAAGCTTTCAAATCAAATTCCATTTGGACCATTTTTATCCCTATCCGCTGTTATCTACATATTTGCAGGAAAGGCAATTATAAGATACCTATACGGAATTTAAATGAAAAAAATTGATCTGTATATACTAAAAAATCTAACGGTTAATTTTATTGTATTTTTAATAATTGTCTCTCTTATTATGATGATAGGCAATGCAATTAAAATATACAGTTTGTTGTTTGCAAAAGGCGAGACGATAAGCATTATCTTAAAAATTATGGGTTATATGACTATATTCCTTTCAATCTTTACGATTCCTATGGCTTTAACCCTATCTGTAAATTTTGTATATACATCTCTTTCTAAAAATTCCGAGATAGTGATTTTAAAGTCTGCTGGCATATCTTTGTTGAGAATTTATCTTCCGGCGTTTATATTCTCCATATTTATATTCTTAATCCTATTTTATGATTCATCGTTTTTAGTGAGAAAGGCAAAACTTGCTTACAGAAAAACTATAATCAGCGTTGTGAAAAATAGATTGTATGTAGGTATTAAGGAAAAAACATTTTATGATGGTTTAAAAGGCGCAACGATCTATGTGAATGGAATATCTCCCGACCATAAAAAGTTAAACAAAGTATTTTTTGCAAAAAACAGCAATACTGTTATTGCTGCAAAACATGCATATTTTGTAGATACGCTGGACGGTTTTATCTTAAGATTTAAGGATGCATCACTTTACAGCGAAACAAATAATAATATCAATACAGGCACATTCAAGGTGTACGATATAGATGTGGGTATAAACAAGACCCTTAATGTTCCATCTTACAAAGGTGATACGCGTTTTATGAATATTGTCGAACTGTATAAATATTTTAAAAAAAACCATGATAAAAACGCCATCTATATTATCAATAAAAATATGGTATTTTCCACGAGCGTGCTGTTTTTATCCTTCATAGCATTTTTATTGGGTATAGTGTTGGCAAGAAGCGGCAAAAGCGCCGGCATTATCATAAACATCTCCATATTCTTCCTATTTTATATATTAGAAATGTTTGGTGAATCACTCTATAAAAGCTATGGTGTTATATGGAGTGTGTGGCTTCCTGATATTGTACTGTTTATTTTAGCTTCTTATCTCTTTTATAAAAAATCGTTAAGATAACTGCTATAACTGTAAAAAATAATAAAAAAGTAGGGAAAAAATGTCCCCATCTATCAAATATGGTAGGTTTTTCATAAGAGAATTCTATTTTTTTGGTAAGCACGCCCCTTGTATATGGTTTTAATAGTGCGACGATCCTGCCTTTAGGTGATACAATTTCGCTTATGCCGGTATTGGCAACCCTGAAAACCCATATATTGTTTTCAATTGCTCTTAAAATACTATCACGTGATAGCAGGTAAAAGGTGGGAGTGTGGTCAAACCATGCATCATTTGTCAACTCAACAATTGCATCTGCTTTGAGCATTTTATATGTTTTTGCTATATATGAAAAATTTTCTTCATAGCATATCATATTTCCTATATTAAGTTTATCTAATCTGAATATTTTATCTTTACGCCCGGCTTGAAAATCACCGGGATCCATGCGAGCAGGAATGAAGTGTGCAAGTATATTCCTTATAGGTATAAATTCGGCAAATGGCACCAATTTTTGTTTGTTGTAAATATCTAAAACACCGGATTGATCGCTGCAGACGGCGCTGTTATAATAATAATTGCCAACCTGTCTTACAGCACCAAATATCAATTTATATGATCTATTTTTCATAAAGTTTGGGATTATGCTATCATTTTTACTGAAAAGATAAGGATATGCAGATTCTGGCCATAAAACAATATCGGATTTTAAATTACTGCTTAAATACATATAAGTCTGTAAATTTCTTGACAGATATTTGGGGATCCATTTCTCATTTTGCGGTATATTTGCCTGAACGATAGATACTGTTTTTGTTGTTTTTATTGCCGGGGGCCTATTTTGTTGGGGTATGAATAGCAACAATACTATAATTGCAAGAATAAAAGCCCCGGACAGATGTTTTTTTAGCATCAAATATATACCTATATTGACAAAAACTATTTTTAGAGAGATAAAATAGGCTCCAAGAATTGAAGCATCCCTGACAAACGGTTTCAGCTGTACAACAAGTGCGCTTAAATTCCCTATAGGCAAGCCGTAAAAAATCACATTTCTTAAATACTCAAATGAAACAAACAAGAATGGTAAAAATAGAATATTCATCCTCGTCTTTTTGTATATAACAACAGGCAGGATGAAGTAAAATAGATGGTAAAAACATAGGAAAAGATATATTAAAACAGCTATCAATATAGGCAGTCCATAAAATATATATACGGATTTGAATATGCCGGAATAGATAAAAAGCGTAAAAGGAAAAAATGCTATGAAGGTTTTTTTAACCGGACGTCTATCATCTTCAAGACAAAACAGGAGCCCTATTAGCGCGATGAAAGATATCCACGGAATATAGAGTGAAGCTATCAATAAAACAGATGTGGTTTGTAAATATAGGGTAGTTTTATTAAATGTCATCACCTGTGTTAAATTTATACCCGGCGAGGAATGCCTTTATATTCATAGGTTTTTTGGATTCCGGCTGAATAACCTTTATTGATAATGATTGGCTTTTGCACCCTATAATGAGCTCATTTTTATTAACCTTTGCAACTGTTGCAGTGCGAGCGGATAGATTTATAACTTCAGCATCCAGTATCTTAAATTGCTTGCCTTTATGGTAAAAATAAACATTTGGCCACTCATAAAATGCCCTTATTTTGTTTAGTATTGTTTGCGCATCTTCGTCTTTAAAATTAATTAGACCATCCTGTTTATCTATTATTTTTGTAAATGTTGCCAATGTTTCATCTTGCCTGATTTTATGCGTATTGCCGCTTTCTATGTTTCTTATTGAGCACATTATCATAAGCGATCCCATTTCAGCCAGCCGGTTGTGCAGCGTTGTATAGTTGTCGCTATCATAAATTTTGGCAAGCCACTGCATATGTATATCACCGGCATCCATTTTGTCCGTTACATCTATTATTGAGACACCCGTGTATGAATCGCCATTCAATAGTGCATAGTTTATAGGAGAGGGCCCTCTGTATTTTGGTAATATAGAGGGGTGAATATTGATCATCTTATATTTTGGCAGGTCAATTAAGTTATTCGGAATAAATTTGCCGTACGAGACAACAACCCCTATATCTGCATCTATGCCCTTAATTTTCTCATACACCTCTCTGATTTTAAGTTTTTCCGGCTGGTAGATCTCTATATTATATTTTTCAGCTTCAATTTTGACCGGGCTGTAAATAAGTTTCTTCCCTCGTTTTCCTTTTTTGTCGGGTGTTGTAACAACCAATGCAACCTCATGCGCTGATTCTGCAAGTTTTTTTAGGGCAAATACTGCAAATGCGCTTGTGCCGAAGAATATAATCCTCATTGCTTGGCCGCCTCTTTGGCTTTTATTTTTTTCCACTGTTTTTTAAACAAGGTTCTGCGTATACGAGACATTCTATCTATAAACACAATGCCATTTAAGTGGTCTATTTCGTGCTGCAGCACCACAGATAAAAATTCATCCGTTTCAATGATTTGCTCATTTCCATTTTTGTCCAAATATTTAACCTTCACATATTTTTTTCTGTTTTTGACAACGCCATAATATCCCGGAATGCTCAAACATCCCTCATCATGCTCATCATATATTCCCTCACTTGCTATAATTTCGGGGTTAATTAATTCAATCAATTCACTCCCATTTCCCATTTTTGTGTCTATAACAACGAGTTTTTTTAATATACCGACCTGTTCAGCCGCCAGACCTATGCCCTTATATCTATACATTGTTTCTTTCATTTCATTAAGTATTTTTATGATATTATCATCTATCTCTTTTACATTTTCGGCTTTCTCTCTTAATATATTGTCCGGATAAATTTTTACTTCCATTTGCTATCCCCCTTCTCAACTAAAAATATTATAGTATATCTATAAAAAATCAAGCTTTCTTAAGCATTTGGTATAGATAGCCCAATGTTATTTTTGAGGCATATTCTTGATAATTTTTGCTTAAAGCGATGCCACTCTTTGTTTCTATCGTATCTGCAAACATTATAGACACCTTGAATCTATTCTTGTATATGGTGTGAGGATAGATGATAATATCTGCGCCGAACATATCTTTTGCTTTATCCATAAGCGACAGATCATTATCGTTGACGATCAAAGAACCCGAAAAATTATTTTTGGATGATAAAAGCTTAGTCAGATATCCACCTGTAAAATTTTCCACAACAGATAGCGTCAGTTTTTTTTCTTCTAATATATGAGATACAACCTCTTCTAACGATTCATTTTTTTCACTGTAAAAAAGATCCCTAAATTGCTCTATAATTTTTTCTTTAACTGATTCTGCCGCCACTTTATCTGTTGATGAAAGCCTGACCGCCAACTCCCCGCTCATAGCGTTCAATATTATGTT
>CAJXLZ010000042.1 GCA_913056505.1 uncultured Desulfurellaceae bacterium | reverse complement strand
CGGAAGAAGTACCGAAAGATAAAAAGGGAGCTTAATTTAAGAATGAGAGGTACTATAGAACAGTTAGTAAAACAATTTTTAGTGTCTTTAAAAATAAAAGATGCTGACGTTAATTTTACAATTGAATATCCGAAAATAGACAGGTTCGGTGATTATTCTACCAATGTCGCCATGCTACTGTCGAAAATACTTAAAAAACTGCCTATGGAAATAGCTGAAAGTGCAAAAGTTTTTTTTGAAGATAGCGATCTGTTCGAAAAAGTTGATACCGCAAATCCCGGTTTTATTAATTTTTTTGTAAAAGATACCGTTTTTTTTGAACAGATAAAAAAAATAGTAGAAATACGGGAAAATTATTTTAAACCATCTTTGGCGAAGCCCAAAAAAATTCAGGTGGAATTTGTTAGTGCAAATCCTACCGGACCGTTGCATATAGGACACGGCAGAGGGGCGGCAATCGGGGATTGCATAGCAAGGATATTATCATTTTGCGGGCATAGTGTGGAGAGAGAGTACTATATAAATGATGCCGGATTTCAGATGAAAATGCTTGGTATTTCAACTTTTATCAGATATAAACAACTGCTGGGTATAGATGAGCCTTTCCCTGAAAACGGCTATCAAGGTGAATATATCACTCATATTGCAGAGGACATGATAACTGAATATGGAGATATGTTACTGAAAAAGCCCGAAGATGAAACCATAGGAATATGCACCAAAAAAGCAGGTGATGTTATAATGAGCGGCATATTAGAGAGCTTAGGGAAATTCAGGGTATCTTTTGATAAATTTTTTAAGGAAAAGCAACTCTTTGACTCTAAATTTGTTCAAGACACCATAGAACTTCTATCCAATAAAAGTTATATATACAAAAAGGATGGTGCAGTATGGTTCAAAACTACTGCGTTCGGCGACGATAAAGATAGGGTCATTAGAAAAAGTGACGGTGCATATACCTATTTTGCAAGCGATGTAGCATATCATAGGGATAAATTTTTAAGAAGGCAATTTGACGACGTCATAGATGTATGGGGTGCAGATCATCACGGGTATGTAAACAGAATGAAATCAGCCATTAGAGCTTTGGGCATAGATGAAGATAGACTACATATTGTGCTCGTTCAGATTGTCAATCTACTACGTTCAGGTAAAAAGGTTTCTATGTCTACAAGAAAAGCTGAATATGTGGAATTAGATGATGTTTTAAATGAAGTTGGTGTTGATGCGGCTCGTTTTATGTTTGTTTCGCGCAGTGTGGACTCTCATCTTGATTTTGATTTGGATTTGGTAAAACGCCAATCAAATGATAATCCTGTGTTTTATGCACAATATGCATATGCCAGAATTATGAACATTTTTAAGAATATAAAGGAACAGGGTATTAACATAGATAGTGAGTTTAAGATGGATAGATTGAAGGAAAAGAAAGAGGTCAATTTGGCAAAATCCATCATTAAATTTAAAGATAGTATAAATGCCGCCCATAATGACTTAGAACCTTACCATATAGTAAAGGGCATACTTGATATATCAGAAAAGCTACACCAATTTTACAATAAGCATAGAGTTATAGGCAGCGAACCTTCAATTTTAAGTGCCAGGGTATTTTTGTTAAAAGCAGCGCAGATAACGCTTAGATTAGGATTTGATTTAATAGGCGTTGAAGCCAAAAACAAGATGTGAGGTGTTAAGATGGATGATAAAAATCAGATAAAAAATATGTTGGAAACCCATCAGAAACAATATTCATTGGGCGTTCTAATAATAAGCATAGTAGTTGCTCTGTTTATCGGAATAGCTGTAGGTTATGGGATAAAAACTTTTATAGAAGCATCCAAAAATACCTACAATCAAGCAATATCGGAAAAAAATTATAACGCGCCTTATTTAAATGGAGAAAATAATACAGTGCAGAATGAGCAACCAACAGAAGAGAAAAACGGTGCGGAGGATTATACAGTAAACGGAAACAGCGTTCAGCCCTCAAGTACTATTAATTCCGGTCTCAACACTCAAGATAATAGCAGTACAGCATATAATGAAAGCGGCCCTGAAATAATCTCTCCGGAAGTTAATGAAAACAGCAGTAGGAAAACAGAAACAAAGTGGGTCAATAAGACACACACCCAAAAAACATTGGTTACACACTCGAAATTGAAACATCACATACACAAGCACACATCAATTAAACGAAAGTCCAATCTTGCTAAATATGTAATTCAAGTATCTTCCAATTTAAACAGAAAAGTTGCCTTGAGTACTTTAGCTAAATTAAGAAGATATGGATTCAAGGCATATATTGTATGTGTTAATATACATAATAAAACATATTCGAGGATTATGGTCGGCCCGATTATAGGACATAGAGCAGCAATATCGCAATCAAACAAGATTAAAAGAAAATTAAGACTTGCATATTCCCCTTTGATAAAGAAAGATGATTAGTTATCCGAACATAAATCCTAATATAGTTAGTTTTGGTCCAGTACATCTTAGATGGTATGGTTTAGCTTATGCTTTAGGATTTATTATCGGATATCTGTATATAAAAAAAAGATTTAGCAGGTTTCACATAAAGAACTTAATTGATGACGCCGTTTTTTATGCTATTTTGGGCGTTATTATAGGTGGGAGATTGGGCTATGTTGCGATATATAACTTTACATACTATCTGCATAATCCAATAGATATTCTTTATGTATGGCACGGCGGCATGAGTTTTCATGGGGGTCTAATAGGTGTTATATTAGCCGGAATTATAGTTGCAAAAAAGTATAAGATCAGTTTTTATAAATTGGCCGATGAGGTTGTTGTCATTGTACCCGTCGGTCTTTTTTTCGGGAGAATTGCAAATTTTATCAATGATGAGCTGTGGGGCAGGGTAACAACTGTTCCATGGGCAGTAAAATTTCCGAGTGGTGGATATCTGCCGAGGCACCCATCTCAGATTTATGAAGCAATTTTTGAAGGTTTTATTTTATTTGTTATTTTAAGGTTTCTGAGAGATAGATATATACAAAATAAGGGATTTTTATTCTATATGTTTATTTTATTATACGGTATATTCAGATTTTTCATAGAATTTACACGTCAACCAGATCCTCAGATTGGTTTTATATATGGATTAACAATGGGACAATGGCTGTGCATATCTATGGTTATTGTAGCTTTAGCCGGATTTTCCAGCGTTAAAAAACAATGGAGAAAAAATGAATGATATTATTGATTTGAAAAGGAAATATTTGGAGTACAAAAAAAAGGATATACCGATTAAAATTATGGAGATGGGTTTGGAGACAGCGTTTATTTACCCCATAGATATAAATGAGGAATTTAGCAAAAATAGAATAAATTATATACTGCATTTAAATAATGGGGATGATATAGACAATCTAAATTTATCCAACATTAGTGCTGTAATGATAGATACGGATGAGACAATCTTAAAAGGGGATTTGGATAATGTGTCGTTTTTCAAGTCACTGCACAAAGATATGCCTGTTATAGCAAATGATTTTATCATTGATAAATACCAGATATATCTATTACGGGCTTTTGGCGTTGATGCTATTGTTATAAGACTTGAGTTGATAGACGAAAACAGACTTAAGGAACTTGTTGCATCTATTCGCGAAATGGGTATGACGCCTATTGTATATATTAAGAACAACAGCGATATAGCTAAATTAAAAGACTCCGGTTTGGATGATTTAAATTTCTTCATAGTGGATGTGAGTTTAAATATTAATATGAGGATTACGGATATTAACAAGAAAAATAGGACACTTAAATTAGAAAATGAAGATTTGGATGATTTAAGGTTCTTTATGAACAGAAACATTATAAAATACATAAATGATTCTTCAGAAAAAGAAAGACTTATAAAATCCAACTGCAACATATTTATAGTAAACAACAAAGGGCTTTTATAGATGAAATATATTATGGATAATGCACAAAAAATACATTTCGTAGGAATAGGCGGCATAGGTATGAGCTCTATTGCCCAGCATATGCTCAACAAAAAGATTACCATAACAGGTTCAGACCTATCTGAAAACAATAACGTTAAAACACTAAAAAATAAGGGCATAACGATTCATATAGGACACGCTCCGGAAAATATAGAGGACAACACTGATCTAATTGTAATGTCATCTGCTGTTTCTGATGATAATGTGGAAATTGTATCAGCAAGAAGAAAAAAAATTCCCATAGTAAGAAGATGCCAGCTGCTTGCACACCTGATTAATGCGCAAAAGAGCATAGCCATAGCCGGGTCACACGGCAAAACAACAACAACATCTTTATGCGCTTTATTGTTAAAAAATGCCGGTATTGACCCGAATGCCATCATAGGCGGAAGGTTAAGAAGTATAAATAATAATGTAATGATAGGGGATGGTCAATATTTCGTTGCGGAAGCAGATGAGAGCGATGGTGGATTTTTGCTGCTAAATCCTTATATAGGCGTGATAACCAATATAGACAATGATCACTTGGGATTTTACGGCAGTTTTGATAACGAAATAATGGCATTTAAAGAGTTTATTGAACATTCATACATAAAAATAGTTAATGCAGATGATCCGATTATACAAAAAAAGATAAGCAAAGGAGAAAACTGCATATCGTACAGCACAGAAAATAAAAAAGCAGATATATATGCGTATAACATAAGATTTGAGAAAAACAGGAGCATATTTAACATAAAGATTAATCAAACAGTTATTGAGGATGTTGCACTCGGGGTATTGGGGATGCACAATATATCTAATGCTTTGGCGGTTTGCGCTATATCTTATAAATTAAATATAAGCGAAGAAATATTGAGGAAAACATTTTCGGAATTCACCGGCGTATATAGGCGATTTACGCATATAGGTAAAATAAATAATATGGATGTATATGATGACTATGCCCACCATCCTACAGAGATAAAAGCTACGCTTGCTACAGCTTCATTAATATCAGAAAATGTTATGTCTATTTTTCAGCCGCATAGATTCTCAAGAACACTGCAACTTATGGACGAATTTGCTAAATGTTTCAGAAATGTTAAGGAAGTGATTGTCTTGGATATATATGCGGCATCTGAAAAACCCATTGATGGTGTAAATTCCGCTATACTGACCAAGAAAATTAATAAAATAAGCAAAAATGCAGTATATATTGAAGATGAGGAATCTTTATATAGATATTTAGAGAGTAGGAAGGATGAGGGTATACTTGTTGCGCTCGGTGCGGGCAGTATAACCAATATTATTAAGCGCTTGGTGAAAAGATTAAGTGAAAATTGAGCGGGTCGCTTTAGCTCATATCACATCCATAAGATTAAAAGGATACAGGGATATATGTTTTGTGGATAGTGAAGATGACCTATATAGCATAGATACCGACCATCTACTGGGTGCCGGCAGCAATACGCTTGTAAAATCAAATATTATGCTTTATAAACTCTCTCACAACTTTTCATATATAAAAAAGCAGGGTAATGTTATTGTTATAGGTGCTGCTACAAAAATGTCAGATATTATGAAATTTTGCATATCAAACAATATAACCGGTTTGGAATTTTTATATGGCGTTCCCTGCTCAATAGGTGGAGCAACCTATATGAATGCAGGTGCTTTTTCTAAATCAATAGGTGATATCTTTTCCTACGCAAAGGTCTATAGCGCTGAAAAGGGTATAATTTATGTTGATAAAAGCAGTGTGGACTTTTTTTATAGAGAGACAAGTCTAAAAGGATATGTTATATTAGAGGTCGCACTGAATTGTAAAACAGAAAAGAGAAAAACAATTATCAACAGAACAAAAAGCTATATCAAGAAGAGATTATCTGCAGCACATATCAAGAATACATTTGGCAGTGTTTTTAAAAATCCAAAGAATAAGGAATTTACGGCAGGTGAAATGATAGATCGATGCGGACTTAAAGGTATGCGTAAAAATAGTGCAGCAATATCTGAAAAACACGGTAATTTTATTATAGGCTTCGGGGAAACGGAATTTGACGATATCGCTTTTTTGATAGATAAAATGAAAAATAGCGTGTATAAACAATTTGGAATCAGTTTGGAAGAAGAGGTTAAAATTATATGAACGATAAAAAAATAGTTGTTGTGTGCGGAGGTGATTCTAAAGAAAGGGCAGTGTCGCTAAAAAGCGGCAAAGCAGTATATGAAGCGTTGCTAAAAAACTATAAAAATGTTGAATGTTTGACCTGTTATGATAAGAAAAGTTGTATAGAAAATATCAAGACAAAATCGCCCGATCTGGTTTTTATAGCTCTACATGGTGGATGGGGTGAAAATGGTGAACTTCAAGCGGCTTGCGATATGCTTGGGATTAAATACACGGGGTCTGACTTCTCATCGAGTGTTGTATGCATGGATAAGTTTATTACAAAATCTATATTGAATAGTTCTAATATTCCTGTTGCAAAGGGCGTTTTAGTCGAAACAGCAGACGATCTGAATAGTGTAGATTTTATGCCTGTATGTATCAAACCCAATAATGAGGGTTCTTCCATAGGTGTAGAATTTGCGCATAGTAGAGAAGAACTTGTGTCAAAATCAGAAATTTTGATTTCTAAATTTAAAAAAATAGTTGTTGAAGAAAAAATTGAGGGCAGAGAGTTGACAGTTAGTATACTAAATGGCAATGTTTTGCCTATAGTAGAGATAAAGCCCAAAAAGGGCTTCTACAATTATGAAAATAAATATACACCAGGATCAACACAGTATATAGTGCCGATGGAAAAAATAGATAAAAATATAGAAAATTTATGTATGGATATAGCCTATAAATCCTATAGAATATTGGGGTGTGCGGGCGCAGCAAGAGTGGATATGATTTTACAGAACAATATCCCTTTTGTGTTGGAGGTAAACACTGTTCCCGGTATGACAGAAACAAGCCTTCTGCCCAAGGCGGCATCCTGCGCAGGGATTAATTTTGAAGATTTAGTTAAACGCATTGCAGATACTGTATGATAGATTATAAGAATACAAAAAAATCTGAGCCAAAGCGAATTAATTATAACACGATAGCAAAAATTGTTCTATCTGTTTTGATATTAATTCTTTTATCTTTTGGAATATACTTTAGTATTTATACTTACAAGATATATACTAAGAAATTCTATGTTTTAAAGCATATTTATATAGAGGATAACAAAATTTTAAATAGAAACTATATAATCAGAAATGTAATGAACATAAACTCAGCACGCCCTTTGTACTTATATAACACGCAGAATATATATTCTAAATTAATTTCAAATGTATGGATTCAATCTGCAAAAGTTGCAAAATTTTACCCCGATACAATATATATAAAAATTAAGGAGCGCATACCCGCGGGGATATTGTATAAAGAAAAGAAAAAGTTCATTATTGATGATAGAGGCAACATCATAAGTAATTATGGTAGCAATATATACATTTCAACCAATTTAGACAATTTACCTAAAATAAAGATTAATAAAAATTACAAACAAAATGATCTTCGTAATATATTAAACTTAAGTTTAAAAAGATTTGAAAAAATGAACAAGATAGGTAAAATAGATTACATTGAAGTGGTATCTGATAGTTATGAGTTGTTTCACTTTAAAAACGGTCTTATTGTTGCCATAAATGCATTAAGATGCAATGCCGGAGCCTATAATAGACTGGAAAGGGAATGGAGCGAGCTTGTCAGCAAAAAAGATAAAATCGAATTTGTTAGTATATGTTATCATGATAAAATTGTAATTAAATGGAAAAAAGGAGCTAATAGTGGCTGAAAAGG